>JALSTE010000107.1 GCA_026983855.1 Acidimicrobiia bacterium | reverse complement strand
GGTCGGGGGGACGGTCGTGGACGATTCCGGAGCGGTGGTCGGGGGGACGGTCGTGGACGATCCGGGAGCGGTGGTGGTGGTCGAGGACGGGGCCGTGGTCGGGGGGAGGGGCGGTGGATCGTGCTCCCGGCAGTTCCCCCCGATGATGTCCAGGATCCGTTCGTACCTCGGTCCCTCAGATATCGGCACCGGAGCCCCGTTGCCGTCCAGAACGTGGGGGTGGAACTCCACGCCGACGATCGTGGAGTCCTCGAAGTTGAGCTGCAGTACCCCCGTCTCCCCCGTGATACCGGCCCTCGGGTGCCAGACGAAGTTGCCCAGGGAGTAGGCGATCACCTTGCCGTCCTCGAACACGATGGGCTGCAGGACGTGGGGATGACCGGCGATCACGGCGGCGGCCCCGGCGTCGAGGATCTGCCGGGCGTAGCTCTCCTGGGCCGGTTGGGGGCAGGTGTCACGTTCGATTCCCCAGTGGAGGGTCACCAGTACCACGTCATTTTCGGCCGCGGCCCGGCGCACCTCGGTCAGCAACCGCCGGGAGTCCTTGCCATTGGCGACACCGGGGCGATCCGGCCCGGCCGCGAAGCCCCCCGGGATGATGAGCGAGGCGCCGATCACCGCCACACTGACACCGTTCACGTCGAACACCGCCGGCCGGAAGGCGGCGTCAGTGTCGGCACCGGCGCCGACGGGGGAGACACCGGCGGCCGAGAGCAGGTCCGCGGTCTGCAGCAGGGCGTCGGCACCGAAGTCGCGGGCGTGGTTGTTCCCCAGGTTGCCGATGTCGACCCCACCGGCGGCGATGGTCTCCGCCGCCGGGGGCGGGGCCCGGAACGTGTAGGTCTTCGGGTACGGGGTCCCCCCGTCCGCGATGGCCATCTCCACGTTGACCAGGGCCAGATCAGCCTCGCCCAGCGATGGCTGCAGTCCGGCGAAGGGGTCGATTCCCGCCGGCTCGATGCGGTCGAGGAGAACATCACCCCCGGCCATGAACGTCCACTTCACCGGAGGGGGCTCGGTGGTCGTGGACGGTGTGGTGACGGGGACCGTGGCCGTGGTGGTGACCACGGTGGTGGTCGGGGAGGTCGTGGTGGGGAGGCTGGTCGAGGGGACCGCCGATGTCACGGGACCACCGTCGAGGGCGTCCACCGCCAGCTGGCGGGTGGCCCCACCCGAGCAGGCCGCGGTCAGCAGTCCCAGGACGGCGAGGACCACGAACCGGTGCTTCACCCTGGACACCTCCCGAATCGTCGGATCCTCGACAGACCGCCCATGATGGACCAGGTCGATCGGCGGCGCACGACGGGAGCGGCCCCCACCCTCCGAATTGGACCCGATTGCAGTCTCGTGGCGATCTCCGACCCGACGACAACACAGGTACGGACATGGGTACCGTGCTCCAGCGATGTACGAGTTCGCCCGCCGCCCGAAGTGGATCATCGGCCACCTGTTCGCCCTGACGATGGTGGTTCTGTTCATTGTCGCCGGCTTCTGGCAACTGTCCCGCTACCACTGGCGGCAGGGCATCAACCGGGCCCTCCAGGAGAGATCGGATCTGCCGGCGACGAACCTGCCCGACCTGGTGGCCCAGGTGCCCGCCGGTCGGACACCCGACGACATCGAGTACCGCATGGCGACGGTGCGGGGCACCTACCAGACGGACCAGGAGATCCTCATCCGCAACCGCTCCTTCGAGGGCGCCTCGGGCTGCCACGTGCTCACACCCCTGGCCCTGGAGTCCCAGCCGCCGGACGCGGTCATGCCGTGGGCGGTCCTGGTGGTCCGGGGGTGGATACCCCTGACCGACTGCGAGAGGTATCCGATCCAGAGCGAGCTTCCGACCCCGGGAACCGTTGAGGTGACCGGGTTGGTCCGCCTGACCCAGACCCGGGGTTTCCTGGGGACCACCGACCCCGCCGAGGGCGTGCTGACCGAGATGGCCCGGGTGGACATCGATCGCATCCGCCGCCAGAGCTCGTTCAACCTCTATGACGTGTACCTGGAGCTCTCCGCCCAGACACCCCCGGGGGCCGAGCTGCCGGCCCCCGTTCCCCCACCCGAGCGGACCAACGGTCCCCACCTGGGGTACATGGTCCAGTGGTTCCTCTTCGCCGCCGTTGTGGTGGTCGGCTACCCCCTGGTGCTCAGACACCAGGCCCACAAGGGGACCGCCGAGACCCCCGTCGAAGCGGCCCCCGGCCCCGGTCCGCTCCCGGCCGCCGAAGACGACACCGCCCGGGCCGGGACGACAGGACCGACTCCGAGAACCTGACCCGGCACCGGCCCTCCAAACCGCCGCCCCCCGGGGCCCGGACCGAGGTCAACGAAGAGCACCGGCCATACGTTCGAACGCCTCGCCGATCACCTCCGACGAGGTGGCGAAGTTCAGCCTCACGTGTCCCCCACCGTGGCTGCCGAAGTCGGGCCCGGGGTTCAGGGCCACCTTGGCCTCCTTGAGGAAGAACCGCGAGGGCTCGACGGGGAGTTCCATTCCCCGACAGTCGATCCAGGAGAGGTAGGTGGCCTCGGGGGCGATGATCTCCGCCCCCGGCAGATGATCCCCAACCCCCTCGACCACCAGCTCCCTCATCTTCCCCAGGTGGTCCATGAGATCGGCCAACCACTCCGCGCCCTCGGTCCACACCGCCTCGGTGGCCCGGGCGCCGAACACGTTCACCCCCCCGAAGATGTGACCCGGCAGGGACCCGAACCGGTCCCGGAGCCGTCCCGACGAGACGTGGGCCACCGCGCACCTGAGGCCGGCGATGTTGAAGGACTTCGTGGCCGAGTTCAGGGTCACGGTGCGCTCGGCCGTCCCCGGCAGTGAGGCGAAGGGCGTGTGGACGGACCCCGGGAAGACCAGATCGGCGTGGATCTCGTCGGAGATGACGGTGAGGTCGAACTCCACGGCCAACTCCGCCAGGGCGGAGAGTTCCTCCACGGAGAACACCCGACCGGTGGGATTGTGGGGATTGCACAACAGCAGGATGGAGCAGGACTCCACCTCCAACGACGCTCTCAGCCCCTCGGCGTCGAGTTCGTACCCCCCGGCACCACGCCTGAGCGGATTGTCCACCAACCTCCGGCCCATGGACTCCACCGAGGCCAGGAACGGGGGGTAGATGGGTGTCTGTATGGCCACACCGTCACCGGGCTCGCTGAACAGGTGGATCGAGGTCTGCAGGGCCTGGATCACATCCTGGGTGACCATGACGTCCCGGGGATCCACCTCCCAGCCGTGACGCCGGGACATCCACGAGGCGAAGGCCACCGCGACCGGCGACGGGTCCGGCTTCATCGAGTACCCGAGGTCCCCGGTCGCCATCTGCCCGGCCAGGGCCGCCAGCACCGGTGGCGGGGGCTCGAAATCCATATCCGCCACCCACAGGGGCAGGACATCGGGTCCGTACCTCTGCCACTTGGCCCCCGGACGGCCCCGTAGCCGCGTCCTGTCCAGTTGATCAAATGGGTGCATCTACCCTCCTCCCCGGGTCCGAACCATAGAGCAACGGTTCCCCGTGGGATCCACCGCCCGAACCACCGGACCGGGGCTGGGTTACCCCCGGGGGCCGCTACCCGTGGGCGGTTAACCACCTTGAGCGTCAGGAACTGGCACCTCGGTCACTCTCAGTGCTAGACACCGGATGTGCGGATTCTGATGACCAGTTCCCCGGGCACCGGCCCGGGGCACCTCGAACCATGACCAGCTTGGTCCTGCTGAGCGTCTTCTCAGCGGGTGCGATCGTGTCCCTGGCCCTGCTCGTGGTCCGGTGGCGGGCCCTGGTGCGACAACAGAGGTCGCAGGCGGCCCGGGCCCGCCGTCTGGAGATGGGCTGGACGGTGGTCCGATTGCGCGCGGCCGGGCTCGACGGTCTCGAGTTGCAGGAGGCCATGTGCCGGCTGACCAACTGCACCCCCGACCAGGCCGACCACCTGATCGGGTCCCTCCGCCACCGGGCCGACCGTCAGGAACCGCGCTGACCCCGCCCTCCCCGGGCCGAACGCGGGGAGTCGGGTTCCGCCAACTCCATCAGGTCGCCAGCGACACCACCCGACCGGGCAGGCTCTGGGCCCCCATGGAGCCGTAGAAGCCGGCGTCACCGAAGGCGAAGATCCCACCGTCGGAGGCCACCAACCAATAGCCGTTACCCGAAGGCGTGGACGCCATCCCCACCACCGGCTGGGCCAGACGAATGTTGCCCGTCGAACCGAAGAAGCGGGCGTCGCCATAGGCGAAGATCCCACCGTCGGAGGCCACCAACCAATAGCCGTTACCCGACGGC
>JALSTE010000106.1 GCA_026983855.1 Acidimicrobiia bacterium | reverse complement strand
CCAAGGACAACATCGCCGATACCGTCATCGCCGACGGCTTCCGCACCATCGAGGAGGTGTGCACCGGCGACGTCGCCGCCGCCTGCACCGCCGCCGGGTTGTCCTAGAGTCCCAGTCGGCCCCGGGGTCGACGACAGTCGGGGGCGGCCGGATGGTATCCGGCCGCCCCCCTCTTGATCAGCAAAGACGCGAAGGTAGGGAAATGGCGGAAGTGCCACTACTCGAGGCCCGGGGGGTCTCCAAGAGGTTCGGAGCGGTACAGGCCCTGTACAACGTCGATCTCACCCTCCATCCCGGAGAGGTGCTGGGCCTGGTGGGAGACAACGGTGCCGGCAAGTCCACCCTGATCAAGGCCATCGCCGGCACGTACCATCCCGACGAGGGGGAGTTCTTCTTCGAGGGCAGGCCGGTGAGGATACGGAGCCCACGTGACTCCGCCGATCTCGGAATCGAGGTCGTGTACCAGGATCTGGCCCTGTGCGACAACCTCACCGTGGTGCAGAACATGTTCCTGGGACGGGAGGAGGTCAACCGCTTCCACGCCCTCAGCGAGGCCCACATGCAGCGCCGGGCCGAGGAGACCATGGAGTCCCTGGCCGTCACCACCCTCTCGTCGGTGAAGCAGACGGTGGCCCGACTCTCGGGTGGGCAACGGCAGTCCGTGGCGGTGGCCAAGGCCGTCATGTGGAACTCCAAGGCCGTCATACTCGATGAGCCCACCGCCGCCCTGGGGGTGGCCCAGACCCGTCAGGTTCTGGACCTGGTACGGCGACTGGCCGACCACGGGCTCGGTGTGATCGTGATATCCCACAACCTCCACGATCTGTTCGAGGTGGTCGACCGGTTCCTGGTGCTCCGCCTGGGACAGAGCGTGGCCCGTTTCGACCGTGACAAGACCTCCCAACAGGAGGTGGTGGAGGCCATCACCGCCGGGACCCTCAGCCATGTTCCCGGTCAATCCGAGCTCGAGGAGGTCGTGACCCAGTGACCGCAGCCAGCTCCGCCGCCGGGGTGGACGCAGCCGACATCAGTCCCCGCGGCCGGAGGCTGTCCTTCTCCGCCGGACTCACCAACTGGACCCAGAACGTGAGGGCGGGGGAGATCGGAAGTCTGCCCGTCGCCCTGGGCCTGGCGGTGATCGCCTTCATCTTCCAGATTCAGAACGACCGGTTCCTCTCGTCGCAGAACCTCACCAATCTCCTGGTCCAGATGGCCGCCGTGGCCACGATCTCCACCGGCGTGGTGTTCGTGCTGCTGCTGGGCGAGATCGACCTCTCCGTGGGTGCGATGTCAGGGGTGGCGGGCATCACCGCCGCCCGCCTGTTGATCCCCGACGGCAACCAGGTCAACGTCGTGATCGCCCTGGCCGTGGCCGGTGCCATCGCCCTGGCGGTGGGGGCCACCCACGGATTCTTCGTGGCCAAGTTGGGTGTTCCCTCCCTGATAGTGACCCTGGCCACCCTGTTCATAGGCCAGGGGGTGATCCTGGCCATCGCCGGCCAGCAGGGACTCATCCGCATCCAGGACAAGACCATCATCGGTATCGCCAACGTGTTCCTGACCGATGGTTGGGGATGGCTGCTGGCCGCGGCGATGGTTCTGGGCTACGCCGCCCTGGTGATCTCCGCCGACCGAACGACCCTCGCCCAGGGCCTGACGGCCCAGTCCACCGCCTCCATGCTCGCCAAGATCTCCCTGGTCGCGGTCATGGCGTTCGGCACCGTCGCCATCACGAACTCCGATCGGGGCTTTCCCCTGGTGGCGGTGATCCTGGCGGTGATGATCATCTTCTGGACCTTCGTGGCCGAACGCACCCGCTTCGGCCGCCACCTCTACGCCGTGGGGGGGAACGCCGAGGCCGCCAACCGGGCGGGCATCAACGTCGACCGTATCCGCATCGCCGGCTTCATGATCGCCTCGTTCATGGCCGCCGCCGGTGGGATCGTGCTGGCGTCCCGCCTGAGGTCGGTCGACAATTCCGCCGGAGGGGGGAACCTGCTGCTCAATGCCATCGCCGCCGCCGTCATCGGGGGGACGAGTCTCTTCGGCGGCCGGGGACGCATTTCCAGTGCCGTCCAGGGGGCCCTGGTGATCGCCAGCGTCGAGAGTGGCATGGGACTGCTGGGATGGCCCTCGGACCGCAAGTTCATCGTGACCGGGGCCATCCTGCTGCTGGCGGTAACCATAGACACCCTCTCCCGCCGAACCCGCCAGACCCAGGGCCGGGCCTGAGACCGCGGTAGCCACCAGATGAGAGCGGACCACCTGCCCACGGTGTTGGCGACACTGGTTCTGGTCATCTCCGCCTGCGGAACATCGTCTACCGGTACCGGTACCGGCATCGACGGACCGGACGCCCCCCCGGTCGCCCACTCGACAGCGGGTGTCGGAGCCGCCGGTGCCCCTACACCGCACTTCACCGAGGTGGCGGAGGATTCGGGCCTCATCTTCGGCCACGGTGCGTTCCGGTGGTCCCCCTCCGCCGACCCGGTGGCCATGATGGGAGGCGGAGTCTGCTGGCTGGACGCCAACGGCGACGGCTGGGAGGACCTCCTACTGGTCAATTCCTACGCCACCCGCGAGGCCGGGAGGTGGCAGGCCGAGGGGGGCGGGCTCCCCACCTCCGCCCTGTTCCTGAACCACGATGGACGATTCACCGACGCCACGACCGAGGCCGGTCTGGACGTGCCCGCCCGGGGAAACGGTTGCGCCACCGGGGACCTCGACGGTGACGGTGACCCCGATATCTACGTGACCACCGCCCGCTCGAACCTGCTCTTCTGGAACGACGGAACGGGCCGCTTCACCGAGGGCGGTTCGATCTCGGGCACCGACGCCTACGGCTGGCACACCGGGGCCGCCATCGGCGATCTCAACGGTGACGGTCGGGCCGACATCTTCGTGGCCGGTTACGTGGACCTCAACTCACCTCGGGAGAGTCCCGCCGGTGGGTTCCCCAACACCTTCGCCGGGGTCCGGGACCTGGTGTTCCTGAACCGGGGGTCACCCGAACCGGGGACCGAACCGGTCTTCGAGGAGGTCGGCCGGGAACTCGGGCTCGACAGCGCGGCTCCCGACTACGGCCTGGGGGTGACCATGGCCGACCTCGACGGTGATGGCGATCTCGACGTCTACGTCGCCAACGACACCAATCCCAACCGCCTGTACGTCAATGAACCCCGATCCTCGGCTCCGGGCTTCAGCCTCACCGACACCGCCGCCTCCCTGGGCGTCGACGATGAACAGAGCGGCATGGGGGTGGCCGTGGCCGATTCCAACGCCGATGGGGCGGTGGATCTGGCCGTGACCAACTTCGGTCCCCAGACCCACACCCTGCTGCTCGGTGGCCCGGGGAACTCCGCCTTCAGGGACGGGCGGTCCGAACTGGGCGTACCCGACCTCGGGGTGGGCGAGACCGGATGGGGGACGAACTGGTTCGACGCCGACCTCGACGGAAGACCCGATCTGCTCACCGTTCACGGGGGCGTGCCCGTGTTGGATCTGGAGGGCGACCGGGAGCCGCTCGCCCTCTACCTCAACCACGAGGGGATCCTCGTGGACGCCACCGTCGACACCGGCCTGGCCGGACCCGGCGACATCCTGGGACGGGGTTCCGCCGTCGCCGACTACGACAACGACGGTGACCCCGATTTCGTGGTGGCCACGATCGGGGGACCTCCCCGCCTGTTCCGCAACGATCTGACCCCTACCCCGGGGCGGGGCCGGCACTGGCTGGAGTTGGACCTCGGGGGACGCCCGACCGGGACGACCGTCGAGGTGACCACCTCCGGTGGGGAGAAGAAGAGAGGTTCGTTGACCCCGGGGGGCAGCTATCTGTCCACCGACGCCCCCCGAATCATCTTCGCCCTACCCGATGACCGACCGGTGACGGTGACCGTCAGGACCCCCGGGGGTCGGGTGCTGTTCGTGGGGGTGGAGAATCCCGATCAGATTCTCGACCTGCGACCCGATTGGTGAGCTCAGGCCCCGAGCAGGGGCAGCAGGATCTCCTCGGCCACCTCGTAGGAGAAGTGCCGCCGGCCCACCGCGTAGTTGTGGGTAACGATCTCCTCCACCAGCTCGGGGCGATCGAGCAGTTCGGTGACCGCCGCCACCGTCTCCGCGGTGACCGCTCCGTCTATTTCCACCGCCCTGAGTCCGGTGGGAGCGATGTCTGACACATAGACCGGGTAGCGGTTGACCAGCACGGGTCGCCGGAAGTACACCGCCTCCAGCAGGGCGTTGCCGAAACCCTCGATCAGGGAGGGGTAGCAGACCAGATCGGCGGCGGAGTAGGCGTC
>JALSTE010000105.1 GCA_026983855.1 Acidimicrobiia bacterium | reverse complement strand
GTCGGGAGCCGATCCGTTGCGTGGTCCTCAGGGCCAGGACCACCAGCCAGGCCACGAGGGGCTGGGCGACCAGGCCGGCCAGCACCGACCGGTTGGTGAGCAGGTGGGGTACGGCCCGGGGGTCGACCTGAATCGTCTCGGCCAGCTCCTGGGTCAGGTACAGCCCCATCTGGGCCGCCACCAACAGGTGCCAGCGCACCGGTGGTCCTCCACCGGGGTTGGCCCAGCCCCGGCTGCGACCCAGCAGAACGATGGCGGCCAGTCCCAGGGGCACCACCAGTGACGACACCGGCCCCATGTAACCGTGGGGGGAGTCGGTGGTCAGGCCGGCCACCTGGTAGCCGAGAGCGTGGCCGGTGAGCACGGCGGCGGAGACGACGATGGTGAGAAAGGCGAGGCGCTGCCGGTGCACGGGACAGAGGGTAGTTGAGCCGCAGGGTCAGGATGAAGGCGGCCCCAGTGTCCCCCGTTTCGGGGAATCGGTCCCGGATTTGCGACACAGCCCCTCGACTTGAGGCATGATGACTGTGGTCCTCGGCCGGACCCGAGGGGAGAGAGGGGACTCTGTGGAGATCACCGTCACGGTCAATGGTTCGACATACACGAGGGACGTGGAGCCCAGGCGGCTTCTGGTCCACTTCATCCGGGAGGACCTGGGCCTCACCGGAACCAACATCGGTTGCGACACCTCGTCGTGCGGGGCCTGCACCGTCCTCATGAACGGTGAGTCGGTCAAGTCGTGCACGATGCTGGCGGTCCAGGTCAATGGCGAGGAACTCACCACCATCGAGGGCCTGGCCCCCGGTCCCGATGAGCTCCATCCCATGCAACGGGCCTTCCAGGAGCAGCACGGGCTCCAGTGCGGATACTGCACCCCGGGAATGGTGATGGCCTCGGTCTCGTTGCTGGCGGAGAATCCGAAACCCACCGAGGCCGAGGTCCGTGAGGGTCTGGAGGGCAACCTCTGCCGCTGCACCGGATACCACAACATCGTCAAGTCCGTGCTGGCCGCATCGGGCCAGAACGTGGACAGCTGAGGGGGCCCCGATGATTCCAGTTGCTTTCGACTACCAGAGGGCCGGATCGGTCGAGGAGGCCCTCTCCCTGCTGGCCGAGCACGGTGACGACGCCAAGCTCATGGCCGGAGGTCACTCCCTGCTGCCGATGATGAAGCTCCGGTTGGCCGTACCCGGGGTGATCGTGGACGTGGGACGGCTCTCCGACCTCAGCTACATCCGTGAATCGAATGGTCATGTCGCCATCGGGGCGTTGACCACCCACCGTCAACTCGAGACCAGTGAGGTCCTCAGGGCCGAGTGCCCGGTGCTGGCCGATGTGGCCCATGTGGTGGGTGACCCCCAGGTCCGTCACCGCGGCACCCTGGGGGGATCCCTGGCCCACTCCGATCCCGCCTCGGACCTGCCGGCCGCGGTCCTGGCCCTGGGGGGCACCCTCGTGGCCCGCGGTCCCAACGGCACCCGGGAGATCTCGGCGGGCGATTTCTTCACCGGCTACTTCGAGTCGGCCCTGGCTCCCGATGAGATGCTCACCGAGATCAGGGTGCCGAAGACCCCCGGAGCCGGTTACAACTACCAGAAGTTCAACCGTCGGGCCCAGGACTGGGCCATCGTGGGGGCCATCGCCGTGGTGGGTGAGGGGATCTCCGGGGTCTCGCTGGTGAACATGGGTTCCACCCCCCTGAGGGCCACCGCGGTGGAGGAGGCCCTGGCCTCCGGCGCCAGTGCCGCCGACGCCGCCGCCGTGGCGGCCGAGGGCACCGACGCCCCCGCCGATCTGAACGCCTCCCCGGCCTACCGTGAGCATCTGGCCCGGGTCCTGACCCGTCGGGCCCTGGAGGCCGCCGGGGTTTCGTGACCCCCGAACCGGTCCACATCGACATCCTGATGGCCGACCCGGGGAACCGGGAGGGTCGCCCCCTGCCGCCACCGTTCGACGCGGTGTACGGGGAGTGGACCCTGCCCGACCCCGGGGACCGTCCCTGGGTGATGGTCAACTTCGTCGTCTCCCACGACGGGAGGGTCAGTTACGGGGTACCCGGGGCCATGGGTGGGGGAGCCGTCGCCGGTGACTGTCCGGCCGACACCTGGCTGATGGGACTCACCCGGGCCCGGGCCGACGCGGTGATGGTGGGTGACTCCACTCTCAGGATCGAGCCCGAGCACGTCTGGACCCCGGGTTTCATACACCCCTCCTGGTCCGATGAATTCGCCCGTCTGCGTCGGGAGGAGGGGCTGTCTCCCGGGCCCCTGCAGGTGTTCCTCAGCCTCGATGGCCGTCTCCCCGACGAAGCGGCGGTGTACGACCGGGCGGATCTGTCGATACTCGTGGTCACCACCGCCGCCGGAGCGCGGCACCTGGCGGAATCAGCCCTGGCGACCCGGGTCGAGGTCCTGGCTCTCGGGGAGGGCACGGTTGATCCGGTGGAGATGGTGACCGTCCTCCGTCGGGACCACGGGGTGTCGGTGCTGGCCTGTGAGGGAGGTCCCCGGGTCTACGGATCCCTCCTGGGGGCCGGGGTGGTCGACGAGGTGCTCATCACCCGTTCCCCGGTGGTCATCGGGTCCGACCCCGACCACCGGCGTCCCTCATTGCTGGAGGGGGTGGTGTTCGATCCGGGCTCCTCACCTCGGGTGACTCCCCGAATGATCGCCCGCTCCGGAGACCACCTCCTGATTCGCCATGACGTGGAGTATCCCCCGTCCTGATCGGTCACGAGGCGGAGCTTCCCGCCCCCCGCCCCCCGCCTCCGGCCTGACGGCTCACGGGTGCCAGGGCCTGGCCGGGGCCCAGCCATGAGCTGGGGTGGGTGTCCTCAACCGCTGGCCTCTTCGGGGGACGAGAGGGCCTGGGCGTCCCGGGGGCCGAGCCACTCGAAGTGCATGCCGTCGGGCCTCACCCACGTCCCACCCCAGGCGAATCCGTGACGCCGGAAGATCTCCACCACCCGGGGGTCCATGGTGGGGGTGCCCCCGAAGGGGTTGGTGCGGGGATTGATGTCGATGGCGATCCCCCAGGAGTGTCGGGACAACTGACCTCCGCTGGTTCCCCCCCTGATCACCCGGGGGTAGAAGCATCCCCCGTTGCGGCGGGTGTCGGCCACGTCGATGACCCCGCTCAGCCCGGAGGACTCCACCTCGGCCAGGGCGGCGACCAGGTCATCGGCCACGTGCACGTTGCAGCGGATGGACCCGATGATCGGCAGATCCACGTAGGCGATGTTGTCGGCAATCCACTCGGCCGGGAAGGTGACGGCGTCCCCGGGACCGGTGGGCAGGTAGGCCGGCTCTCCGACCAGGTCCTTGAGGTAGGAGGTGGAGAGCACACCGTCGCGGCCGGTCGGAACCCAGGATCGGTCGACGGTGAGCCAGCGGACGGATGGCAGGCTGCGTTCCAACTCGGTGTCGAGCGTCTCCCGGTCCAGGTACCAGATCAGCACCGATGAGGGACGGCTGAACCCGAGGGCGGCGGCGGTGGGGACATCGAGTACCAGTTCCACGTTCCCCACCTCGGAGGCCCGGGCGACATAGCCCACCGTGAGGCGGTGCACCCTCTGGTCCCAACCCACCAACTCCAGGACGTCCCCGGGGCGGATCCGATGGCGAGCGGCGGCCCGTTCCCCGACCACGACACGCCCGGCCTGCAGGGCGGCTGAGGCGGGACCACCCACGAGGACGTCGGCCTGGCGGGCGTCCACCGCCATGGCCGACAGCGGTAGTCGCCACCCGGCGGGAGGCCCGTCCACGAGGGAACCGTGTCGACGCACCGAGAGCAGATCCAGGTTGCCCCGGTGGAACACCACCGACGACGCCCCCGCCCGGCGGGCGGCGGTGTCCGCGGCCTCGGCGATGGCGGTGGTGAGCCCCCCCGAACGCCACACGACCACGGTGTCACCGATCTGGTTGCGCAGAACCCACGCCGGATTGCCTTCGGGGTCCATCCCGAGGTCCACCGGTCCGGTACCCACCTCCACCCGGGCCACGGTGGTCCTGGTCCCGTCGGTGTCGGTGGTGATCACCCTGCCGTCGGCCTGAAGGGTGTGTATCCCGGTATCGGTGATCTCCACGTCGACGAGATCCGGGGGCAGGGGAGGGAGGGGCGACGCCTCCCCGAACGCGAAGGAGGTGCCGTCGGCGGTGAACACCCGGTAGCCCCGGCCGTCGGGAGCGGCGACGGTCTTCACGACGGTCGTGTCCACGGTGTCGAAGTCGGACTGGGCCACGCTGCCGTGGAAGGGGGCGTCTCCGAAGGCGAAGATTCCGCCGTCGGCGGCGGTGAGCCAGTAGCCGTTTCCGG
>JALSTE010000104.1 GCA_026983855.1 Acidimicrobiia bacterium | reverse complement strand
GCCACCACCATGCCCGCCGGACCGGTACTAGTGGTGAACGGCCCCATCCGGGAGGCCATCGGGATGAACTGGGGCGGAAACGCCCTGGGTCAGGGGAACCGGGCCAACCTGACCATCGGTCGGGCCGTGCAGCTCGTGGTGCGCAACGTGGGCGGTGGCCGTCCCGGGGAGATCGACCGGGCCGCCCACGGCCATCCCGGAAAGCTGTCGTTCTGCTTCGCCGAGGACGAGGCCGGATCGCCCTGGGAACCCCTCTGCACCGATTTCGGACTCGGGGCGGGCACCGACGCGGTCACCGCCTTCCCCGGTGAGGGGGTGCGCTGCATCGTCGACCAGCTCTCCCGGGACCCCGAGTCACTGGCCCGTACCTACGCCGTGAACATAGGGGCCATGATCCACCCCAAGCTGGCCCTGGCCTTCGACGCCATGCTGGTGATCGGGCCCGAGCACGCCCGGGTGTTCGCCGAGGCCGGTTGGACCCGGGACCGGCTCCGGGACCGGGTGATCGAACTCGGCCGGCGACCCGGGGCCGAGTTGGTGCGGGGGGCGGGGGGTATCGCCGAGGGCCTACCGGTGGAGTTCGCCGAGGCCGAGGCCATCCCCAAGCTGGGCCCCGAGGGACTCAGGATCGTGCACGCCGGAGGTGGGGCCGGGCTCTTCACCCAGCTCATCGGGGGTTGGGTGAACGGCTCCACCGGCAGCCAACCGGTGTGCCGGGCCATCACCTGACCGGCGGCGAATCAACCGGACCATCACCTGAGCGCCGGGGGCCCCGGTGACCCGGATCGGGTCAACCCGGGAACGTGGTCTCAGTCCCCCCAGATGTCGTCGCCGTAGGGGTAACGCCGTTCGGGGGCCGCGGCCCTCTTCCACACCATCACCTTGCGACGGAAGTAGCAGACCTCGTCGCCGTCCTGGTTGAAGGCCCGGGTCTCCACCGTCACCACCCCCCGGTCGTCGCGGGACCTGGACTCCCTCTTGTCCATGACCTTGGTGACGGCGTAGATCGTGTCCCCGTGAAAGGTGGGTCTCTTGTGGCGGAGGGTCTCCACCTCCAGATTGGCGATGGCGGCGCCGCTCACGTCGGGCACGCTCATGCCGAGCACCAGGGAGTACACCAGGTTCCCCACCACAACATTCTTGCCGTGGACGGTCTCGTTCTCGGCGAACCACCGGTTGGTGTGGAGGGGATGGTGGTTCATCGTCATCATGCAGAAGAGATGGTCATCGGCCTCGGTGATGGTCTTCCCCGGCCAGTGCCGGTAGACGTCACCGATCTCGAAGTCCTCCAGGTACCGGCCGAAGGGGCGGTCGTGGTCGGTCATGGTCGGGGCCTCCCGGGGTTCGGTGTGTGGGGTCCTCGCCCGATGCTAGGGGCCCGGTGACCCCCGACCGGAATCGCTTTGCATCAGTACAAATGGGTCGAAGCCCACCCCCCGCGGTTCGTCCGACACAGGGTTCCCCGATTGCCACCGATGGTGCCGGGGGGAGTCGTACTCTCAGCCCCTGCCCCACGGCACGACCCGATGGCCAGACACCGACCCCCGCACCCCCTCGCCAGACTCCGTCAGCGTCTGGGCCACCTGGCCCGGACGGCCGGCTCCCCCCGCTGGACCCGCCGCGTCCTGCGCCTGGTGGCCGGTCTGAGGGTGGTGGCCACGGTCCTGGCCGTACCCTCGGCCCTGCTCTGGGGCCGCCTCGGCGACCGGCGGTTGACCCTGGCCCTGGGCCTCGTCCTCGTCGCCCTCCCCTGGAACCTGTGGGTGGCCGACCGCCTCCATCGAAGACGGGAGTGGCCCCGCTGGACGGGGCCCGTCGACGCCGTCATCGTGGCCGCGCTGGGGTCCCTCCTGCCCGCCGGGGCCTGGCCCCTGATCCCGGTGCTGCTCACGGGCATAGTCGCCATGGAGGCGGCCCGGGCCGGGTTCGCGGTGTCGGCGACCACCGCGGTGACCGCCCTCGCCGCCTCCACCGTCTCGGGCCTGATCGCCGGGCCCGACACCACCGCGGTGCTGCTGGTGGCACAGGCCCTCACGGCGGTGGTGATCGTGGTTGCCGTGGGAAGGCTCAGCGAGGAGACCCGCTCGACCCTGCACCGCCTGGGGGCGGTGATGGACGGCGTGCCCGGCATCGTGTGGGAGTCACGTCTGGGCGAGGGTGAACTGGCGTTCGTCAGTGGCCACGTACGCGAGGTGCTGGGCTACGCCCCCTGGGAGTTCTCCGCCCGTCGCCTGGGCTGGGCCGACCTGGTCCACCCCGACGACCAGGGGGTGTTCCTCGACTCCTCCCGTGTCGACCAGATGACCTGGCCCCTGGTCCGGGAGTTCCGTATCCGGGCCCGGGACGGCCGCTGGCTGTGGCTGCGGGACACGGTGCGCATGGAACGCGACGGCGACGACGGCTGGTTCCTCCGGGGGGTGGCCGTGGACATCAGCGAGGTGAGGGAGGCCGAGCGCCGGGCCCGACGCTTCGCCGACATCGTCGACCGGATGCAGACCCCCCTGTTCATACTGGAGATGAGCGGCGACGACCCCGGGTCCCTGGTCTTCCTGAGGGCCAACGCCGCCGCCCGACGCTGGTCGGGTCCCGACGGACGGGACCTGGCCGGAAGGCGAGCCGCCGACGTGGCGTGGTTCGCGGCCACGGCCCTGGCCAACGACATCGCCGCAGTGGTCCGCACCGGGGAGCCCCGGGAGTGGACGGAGATTCCCTCCCCGATCCCGTCCCGCTCCGACCGCTTCGTCAACCTCGAGATCTGGGCCCTGGACAACGGCTGCGTGGCCATGAGCGTCGACGACGTCACCACCCGGGTGCGGGCCCGGGCCGATCAGAGGAGGGAGTCCCTCCACGACCCCCTCACCGGCCTACCGAACCGGGCCCACCTGCTGGACCGCCTGGAGGCGGTTCTGACCAGCGCGGCCGATCACCAGGGTGAGGTGGCCCTGCTGATAGTCGACCTCGACGAGTTCAAGGAGGTCAACGACACCCTGGGGCACCTGCACGGCGACGATCTCCTCTGCGAGGTCGGGCGTCGTCTGGCCGGACTCCGGAGGGGGGACGACCTAGTGGCCCGCCTCGGGGGGGACGAGTTCGCCATCCTGCTCTACCCCGGTGACCGGCAGCGGGCCGAGGCGATGGCGGAGGTCACAATGGACCTGATCGGCCGCCCCCTCGAGCTCAACGGTCTCCACGTCCAGGCCCGGGCGTCCCTGGGAATCGCCATCGCCCCCCACGACGCCACCGACGCCCACGAACTCATGCAGAGGGCCGAGGTGGCCATGTACCAGGCCAAGGCCCAACGTCAGGGTTGGGCCCGGTACTCCCCGGGCGACGACCGCTTCACCCTCCGCCGCCTGACCCTGCTGGGCGAACTGCCCCGGGCCCTCGACGAGGACCAGTTGGTCGTTCAGTACCAACCCAAGATCGACCTCACCGAGGGACGGGTGGTGGGGGTGGAGGCCCTGGTCCGCTGGGTGCACCCCGAGCTGGGCATGATCCGCCCCGACGAGTTCATCGAGCTGACCGAGGTGGCCGGACTCATCAACCGCCTGACCCGAATAGTGCTGGGCAAGTCCCTCGAACAGCTCCGGGAGTGGGACCGGGCCGGCATCCACCTCGACGTGGCGGTGAATCTGTCGGTGAGGAACTTCCACGATCAGGGCCTGGCCGAGTTCATCGGTTCCGAACTGGCCCGCAACCGTCTCGATCCCCACCGGCTGATGCTGGAGATAACCGAGAGCGAGGTCATGGACGATGTCGTCGTGGCCACCACCATGATGCAGAAGCTCAGCGCCCTGGGGATCAGGACCAGCATCGACGACTTCGGCACCGGGAACTCCTCCCTCACCCGCCTGCGGCAGCTCCCCATCGACGAGATCAAGATCGACCGCTCCTTCGTGGGGGACATGGCCACGAACCAGAACGACGCCGTCATCGTCAAGTCGATAATCGACCTGGGACACAACCTGGATCTGGAGGTCGTGGCCGAGGGGGTGGAGGACGAGTGGACCCTGGACAACCTCGTCACCCTGGGCTGCGACCGGGCCCAGGGCTACTTCTTCCAGCGACCCGTGCCCGCCACCGACATACCGCGGTTCGTGGGGGAGATGGACCGCAGCCGGATCACCTGACCGGGACGGGTCACGCGCCCCGGCGGACATCCGCAGGCGGCACCCCGGAACACCCCGGATATGACCACCCCGGACCGCTGTCGATACTCTCCGGGCCATGACCGCACCAGAGACGAGCCCCCCCGACCTGGAAGCCGCCACCCGGGCCACGGAGCTGGCCCGGGGCGTCATAGCCGACACCATCTCCCATCTG
>JALSTE010000103.1 GCA_026983855.1 Acidimicrobiia bacterium | reverse complement strand
GGGGGCCTTCGACGTCCACCTGGCCGGCCTACGGACCAGCTATCGGGAGAGGCGCGACGCACTGGTGGATGGTCTCCGCCGACACTGCCCACATCTGCACTTCGACGTCCCCGAGGGGGGCTGGTTCCTCTGGGTGGACACATCGCGAGCTGGCGGGACCCCCGACGGGTTGGCCCGGGCCCACCGGCACGGGGTGGGCTTCCTGCCGGGAACCGTGTTCGTCCCGGACCCGGTTGACCCGGGTGGGGGAGACGCCGAGAACCGCGTCCGTCTCGCCTTCAGCATGTTCTCGGCGCGGGAACTGGCCGAGGCCGCCGCCCGACTGGGTCGGGTGTTCCCGCCCGACGGTGGGGCCTAGGCCGGGGAACTCAGCGGCGTCGGCGGTTCAGGAAGTCGTTCATCCGGCGTTTCTTGTCCTCGGACTCGAACAGCAGAGCCTGGGCGGCCACGTCGAATCCGGTGGTCGCCGGTCGGTGCCGACCCAGGGCCAGCTTGGTGAGTTCCAACGCCCGCCATGAGCGTTCGGCGATGGTGTCGGCCAGGGCGGCGGCCGCCGCCTCGAGCTCCTCTGAGGGGCACACGCGGTCCACCAGTCCGGCGGTCAGGGCGGTGTCGGCGTCGATGATCTCGCCGGTGTAGAGCATGCGTCGGGCCAGTCCCAGTCCCACCAGCTGAACCAGGCGCCAGTTGCCCCCGGCCCCGGCGAGTATCCCCAGACTCAGCTCCGGCTGGCCGAACCGGGCCCGGGTGCCGGCCACCCTCATGTCACAGGCCATGGCCAGCTCGCAGCCTCCCCCGAGGGCCCAGCCGTCCACGGCGGCGATGGTGGGCCAGCGGTGGGCCTCGATACGCTCGAACAGTCCGGCGTTGATGGCCCTCAGGGCGTCATCGGCTCCCCTCTCGATCAGTTCGGCGATGTCGGCCCCGGCCACGAACATACCCGGCGTGGTGGAGTGGAAGATCAGGATCCCCGGCTCGGTGGCCTCGTCGAGGACGGCGTGAATCGACCCCACGACCTCCTCGTTGAGTGCATTGCGGACCTCGGGACGGTTGAATCCGATCCAGGTGCGGTGGGCCTCCCGGCGGACGATCAGGACCGGGTCGGTGGGGGAGTCCTCGGTCACCACGTGTAGAACCCCTCGCCGGTCTTCTTGCCGAGACGACCCTCGGCCACCATGCGGCGCAGCAACTCGGGGGGCGCGAATCGGGGTCCGAGCTGCTCGCTGAGGTATTCCGCTATGGCCAGGCGGACGTCCAGTCCAACCAGATCGGTCAAGCGCAGGGGCCCGATGGGGTGCTTGTACCCCAGGACCATGGCCTGGTCGATGTCAGAGGGCGAGGCGACCTCCTCCTCGACCATCCTGATGGCCTCCATACCCAGTGCGATCCCCAGACGGCTGGACGCGAACCCGGGGGAGTCCCGGACGACGACGGGGGTTTTCCCGAGCAGCTCCACCAGGGAGCGGGTGGTCTCCACCGTCGTCGGGGAGGTCATCTCGCCCACGACGATCTCCACCAGCTGGGACACGGGAACCGGATTGAAGAAGTGCATGCCGATGAAGCGCTCCGGCTCGGACAACCCACCGGCCAGGTCGCTGATCGACAGGGAGCTGGTGTTGCTCGCCAGGACCCCGGCCCGGGGATAGGCGACCTCGGCGCCGAGGAGCACCGATTTCTTGAGTTCGGGGTCCTCGGGGACCGCCTCCACCACCAACTCGGGATCGGACACCGGAGCCGGGCCGACCAGGATCTCCAGACGGGACAGAATCTCCTGCTCATCCTCCTCGTGACCACGGCGTCGCAGGGTGCGTCGCAGTGAGTCGGTGACCCTCGTCCGGGCGGTGTCGGCGGCTTCGGGTCCGGCCTCGGTGATGGTCACCTCTCGACCGGCGAGCAGGAACTCCACCCCGATACCGGCACCCATGGTGCCTCCCCCGATTACGACGATCACGTTGTGCTCCCTGGTCGGCGACCCATCGCTCCAGACGATAGTTGCGCGACGGGTCCGGGCCCTACCAGCCCTCGACCCTCAGGTTCCGGTCGCGGATGGCCCGACCCAGGTACTCCGCCAGATGATCGGGTTCCCACTGCAGGGCGAACCCCACGACCTCATCGGAGGGGTCCTGATCCTGGCTCCAGGCGGCGCTGATCCCCGGGGCCAGGAGGCCGGCCATGGCCTTGCGTTCATCGGGATCCAGGGTCCGGGCCAGTTCCCTCAGGCGATCGATGACCCGACCGGCGGCGGCGACCATGGGGTCGGGTGCCTCACCCCGGTGATCTGAATCGCCCGGTCCGTCCGGCCCTCTCTCTTCGCCCGATCCTCCGATGGACCTCATGAACGTGTCTCGAGTCTCAGGTAGGGCAACGTCGCGATCTCCCGTTGGTCAGCGTCGTGGCCCCGAATCGGTCGCGGCGCGGTGGGTTCTGACAGAGCTGACGCGGATCGGGGGAGATGGTTACGGTCCGTCTCCCGACCGCCATTCCACGAGCCGGTGTAACCGTAGGCGGATTGACGCGTCTGCAGGTGTCGTAGGAGACCAATTGGCGATTCGACTCATACTGACCAACCCGGAGGGCAATGTCCGCGAGCTGGTCATCGACCGTCCCCTGACCCTCGGGCGGGAGGGCACGGACCTGATCCTGGAGGACGAGTCGGTCTCCCGGGCCCACCTCCGCCTGGAGCCGGTGGAGCCCGGTGCGGGACGACCCGGGGCCGTCAGGTTGACCGATCTGGGCAGCTCCAACGGAACGTTCGTGTCCGGCCGACGGATCGAGGAGCCGGTCCTGCTCGGTGACGGTGAGTCACTGGTGGCGGGCCGGACGCGAATCCAGATTCGGGTGGATCCCGATCTCGCCGCCCACCGGGTCAGGCCGACGTCGGCCGCACCCCCCATGGACGAGATCGAGGCCGACGACATCGTGGTCGCCTACGTTCCCGGCTCGGCCGGTTCTAAGGTGGCCAAGTCGGTGCTGGACACGTCCCGCCGGGCCCGAAGACACCTGGCGGGCCTGGGCTCGGAGCCCTGGCACACCCGGGTGACGATCAATCTGGTGGATCCCTTTCCCGATCCGGAGAATCCGGGTTCCGTCATCACCGCGGGCTCCGTCGTGGACAACGAGAACTCCCTCGTGTGGATGGCGGTGAGCGCCGAATCTCCCCCCGAGGATCCCCATCGACCCCTCGCCGCGTTGTTCGGATCCGTGCTTCCGGCGGCGGCTGAGGTGGGTCACATCCTCGAGGGCTACGGGCTGCACCTGGCGGGATCGCCGGAACCGGCGGCGGCGGAGGTGGCCGCCCTGGCGGGAAATCTCGATTCCCTGGACCCCGACACCCGGGGCCCCTTCCTGGCCTCCTTCGTGGGCTTCCTCATCTCCCGCGAGGGGGAGGAGGGCCTTCGCCAGCTCCTGGCCGCCCCCCAGGGGGGGCTGAATGAAGCCTGGAATCGCATATACGGCCGGTCCGAGGCGGCCATGGAACACATGTGGAGGGGTGACCGGGGGGAGGAGAAGCCCGAGTTGGGGACCCTCGACTTCCTCAGGATGTCCTGGCGGTACGTGCGTCCCTACCGACTCCGCCAAGCTGAGGTGTTCGTCTACATGCTCCTCAGTCTGGGATTCACGGTCACCTACCCCTTCGTCACCCGTTCCCTCTTCGACACCGCGATCCCCAGTGGCGAGATGACCCAGGTCCTCCGGCTGCTGGGGATTCTCGGCATCGCCTTCGCGGTGTCCCTGGCGGCCAGCGTGCGTCAGACCTACCAGGGTTCGTGGATCTCGGGCTCGGTGGTGAGGGACCTGCGCCGGGACATCTTCGCCCGTCTCCAGCGGGTACCCGACTCGTGGGTCTACCGCCATCCCCAGGGAGACGTCCTGACCCGGTTGCTGAGCGATGTCGGCCAGGTGGAGTCGGGGTTGTCGACCGCCCTGAGCGACGGGGTGTTCCAGGTGGTCTCCCTGGTGGTCTCCACGGTGATCATGCTGAAGGTCAGTTTCGTCCTGGGCCTCATCGTCCTGGCCGGGGCGCCGGTCGTCGCCATCATCTACACCCGGATGTCCGACGGAGCCCGGCGCCGCAGCCTGGCGGTTCAGGAGGAGTACTCCGGAGTGGTCACCGTCGCCTCGGAGAACTACCAGGCCAACCGGGTGGTGAAGCTGTTCCGGCTGGCCGGGAGGGAGGAGAGGCGCTTCGAGCGGGCCTCGGACCGCCTGTTCGCGTCCCAGCTGCGACTGAGTCTCTTCGGCGGGCTCTTCGGGGTGGCGGTGGAGGGCACCATGACCCTGCTTCGTCTGGCGGTGCTCGGTGTGGGCACCTGGCTGATATTCGAGGTC
>JALSTE010000102.1 GCA_026983855.1 Acidimicrobiia bacterium | reverse complement strand
GTAGGCCAGCAGGCGGGCGGCGTGGACCCTCGTCAGGTGTTCCGCTATCTGGAAGGCGACGCCCTCGTGACGGGCGATGGGCCGCCCGAACGCCTCGCGTCCCTTGGCGTACTCGACGGTCTCCTCGAGGGACTGGGCGGCGGCCCCCACGCAGGCCAGGGCGATCACGGCCCGATTGAAGTCGAAGGCCCTCATGGCCCCGATGAAGCCGGTTCCCTCCTCCCCGATCTGATGGTCCGCCGGTATCCGCACCCCATCGAAGAACAACGACCCCCGACTGGTCATCCGCCCTCCCGGCGATGAGTACACGTTGCGGGTGACCCCTGGCCGGTCGAGGGGAACGGCGAAGAGGCTGATCCCCCTCGCCCCGTCCCCTCCCGACCGGGCGAACACCAGGCACAGATCGGCGTACCCGGCGAAGGTGATCGAGGCCTTCTCCCCGGTGATCACGAACTCGTCGCCCTCCCTCACCGCCCGGGTCCTCAGCCGGGCGGCGTCAGACCCGACCTCGGGTTCGGTCAGGGCGAAGGCGATCGTCGCCTCACCCGCGGCCACCGCCGGCAGCCACCGGCTCCGAAGTGACTCGTCGGCCCCACCCAGCAGCATCGAGGTGATGGCGTTGAGTTGCAGGAACGAGGTGACGTTGAAGTCCCCCCGGGCCAGTTCCTCCGCCGCGATTCCGAGTTGCACGTAGCCCGAGGCCGACCCCCCGTACTCCTCGGGCACCGACAGCCCCATGACCCCCAGCCCGGCCAGCTCCCGACGGAGTTCGTCGGCGAAGGGCTCGGTCTGCCACCTCAGGTAGTCGGGTAGGAGTCGCTCCCGGGCGAACCGCCTGAGCGTCTCGGCCAGAAGTCTGTCGGTCTCCGAAAAGCGCACTGGGATCCCCCCGGGTTGGCGGCCGGGCCCAACCTAGCCACGATCCCCTTCCGGACCCGGATCTCCGGCCGTCCCCACCCCTCGGGGGAGGGGGCCAAACCCCGGGCCCAGACGCCGGTCCTCAGCGCCGGGCCACGGCGGTGGTCAGGCGGGCCACGGCCTCGGAGATGGTCTCGGGGGGGACCGCGATCGTCATGCGGGCGAACCCCGCCCCCTGACGTCCGAACCAGTGACCGGGACTCAGGGCCAGACCGGCCTCGGCCGCCAACCACCCAGCCAGTTCCCTGACCCCCAGCCCGAGCTCCCGAAAATCCAACCAGGCCAGGTAGGTGCCCCCGGGTTCGACCAGGCGCAGCGGCTCGGGCAGGCCGTCCCTGAGGATGCCCAGGTTCTCCCTGATCATCGAGATGAAGTCGGCGAACCAGGGGGCGCCGGTGAGGTAGGCGGTCTCGAAGGCGGCCAGGGAGAAGACGTTGTTGCGGGTGAGGTGGAGTTGGGAGCTCCGGCGTTCGAATCGCTCGACCACCTCCTCGTCGTCGGTCACCACCACCGTGTCGCACACCCCGGCCAGGCCGAAGGTCTTGATGGGACCGTGGGTAGCCGCCCAGTGGTGCCCGGAGAGGCCACCCGCCACCCCGGCGTAGGGATGGAAGCGGCCCTCACCGAGGATCACGTCGGCGTGTATCTCGTCGGCCACCACGAACACGCCGTGGCGGGCGCAGATCTCCCCCACCTCGGACAGTTCGGTTTTCGACCAGACCCGACCGACGGGGTTGTGGGGGCTGCACAGGATCATCATCGTGGTGTCGGTATCTGCGGCGCGGGTCTCCAGATCGGCGAGGTTCATGTGGTAGCCGCCGGCCCCGAGCTCCAGAGGGCTGGTGACCACCCGGCGCCCGGCGTCGCGGATGAGGGTCTTGAAGTCGGTGAAGACGGGGGGCTGGATGATCACCCCCTGTCCGGGTTCGGTGAACTGCTCGATGAGGACCCCGATGGAGGTACCCACGCTGGGGCTGACCACGGCCCGCAGCCCCTCACCGGACCAGCCGTGCTGCCCTACCATCCAGGACCAGAAGGCGGCCATGGTGGAATCGGGGCGAACCTCGTATCCGTAGTGGCGGTCGGCGCTCCGCTCGGCGAGGGCCTCCACGACCCCGGGGGGCGCATCCACCGAGGGTTCGGCGATCCACAGCGGCAGTAGGTTCTCCGCGGTGCCGAACAGCCTCTCGAGGGTGTCGGGGTCGGTGGCCTGGGGACGGGGGATCCACCGTCGGGGGGAGGCGGCCGAACCCGGTTCCTGATTCATTTCGATGGTCATCAATTCGAAAGGATAGCCATCGACGAACATCGGTGTTTCGACTCCTTTCCCCCCGCCGCACCCCCCTCCATGCATTCAGCCCTCAACCCCGGTGCCACACCCCGAGCGATCCCGGTCTCCGGACGCCACCCGGTACCGTTACCCGGTATGGGAAACTACACACACCCACGCCGCCCACCCGGTCACCGGGCCGGAGCGAAGGGGACGGGGTCGGGTCGCCCGTCCCTCGCCGCGGCCGCCTCGATCCTGATGGCCCTGGTCCTCCTGGTGGCCGCCTGTGGGTCGGGTGAATCGGATCCGGTAGTGGCCGGGCCCGACGACCTGAGCCACATCCACGACCTGGCCCTCGACGCCGGCGGAAACCTCCTGGTGGCCAGCCATCTCGGTCTGTGGCGGGTGGAGGGCCCCGACCGCGCCGTCCTCGTCGGGGCCCAACAACACGACCTGATGTCGATGACCAGCGACACCGACGGCAGCCTCATCGCCGGGGGTCACCCCGACCTCCGCCTCGACGAGTTTCGCGCCGATGACAAGCCGCCGTTCCTGGGCCTGGCCCGCAGCACGGACGGCGGCGAATCCTGGCAGGTGATGGGCCTCCTGGGGGAGGCCGACTTCCACGCCCTGGTGCCCCGGGACGGTGGCCTGTACGCCGCCGGGGGTGGGGGGAGGATCTGGCATCTGGACGGCGAGGGAAACTGGACCGAGCTCGGGGAGGTGCTCGCCCGGGACCTGGCCATCGATCCCGAGGACCCCGACCGGCAGATCGCCCCCGACTACGACGGTGGTGTGTTCGTGAGCACCGACGGGGCCAACACCTGGGAACCGATCGCCGATGCTCCCTCCCTCACGGAGATCGAGTGGCCCGAGCCCGGGGTGATCCTGGGGATGGACGACCAGGGCACCGTGTGGGAGGCCGCGACCCCCGCCGGACCCTGGCGCCCGGCCGCGAGTGGGCCGGAGGGGGTCGAGACCTTCTGGGTCGACCCGAACGGGACCTGGTGGGTGACCGCCGAGGGTGACGCCATCTCCCGGAGCGATGACGGGGGCGGGTCATGGCAGGTCGTCTACTCCCCGCCCGGCCGGTGACGGGTCCCGGCCGGGTCCCCCGGTCACGGTCCAACCCGCCGCCGCCGTCCCCGGGGTGGGTCGGATCGACCGGAGTCGCCCTGGGTGGGATGGCCGGTCCAACGCTGTGGACCTGGCGCCACCTGCGCTCACCGGCGGTGATCTCGTGGTCCCCGCCGACCCTGCCGGGGGTGCGGAGCGGTCCGCTGTACCTGCGTCACGGGGGGACCGGACGGCGGGGCGTGCTGCTGATGCACGGAATCCTCTCCACCGGGGACGTGTTCGGTGCCGACTTCGAGGCCCTGACCAGGAGCCGCCGCCTTCTCGTGCCCGACCTTCTCGGTTTCGGCCGCTCCCTGGACCCGGGGCGGACCTCATTTCCCCCCGTCGCCCACCTGGACGCCATCGACGAGTGCCTCGACACGGCCGCCCCCGAGACCGAGAGGTGGACGGTAGGTGCCCACTCGATGGGCGCCGCCGTGGCCCTGCGTTGGGCTGTCCGCCACCCGGACCGGGTGGAGAGGGTGATCTGCTGGGGGGCACCCGTCCAGCGGAGCCCCGAGGCGGCCCGGGCCGCGATGTCGGGCTCGTTGATGCTGCGGTTGTTCGCCCTGGACACCCGGTGGGCCCGTTGGGCCTGTCGGGCCAATTGTCGGCACCGCAGCCTCGCCGGCTGGCTCAGTGCCATCACCGAACCGTCACTGCCGGTACCCGTGGCCCGAGCGGCGTCTCTCCACACCTGGCCCGCCTTCCGCGACGCGGTACAGGACCTGATCTTGGGAACCGACTGGAGCGGCCTGATCGCCGAGCTGAACGGGCGGGGTGTGGGCGTGCACTTCGTCTGGGGGGACGGTGACACCACCCATGATCGGGCCGAGGCGCGATCGTTGGTTGACCGCAGCCCCCTGGTCTCGATCCGGGTCATACCCGGAGCCGGCCATCGACTACCCCTGACCCACCCCCGATCCTGCCTCGGGGACCTGACGACATGACCAGCGGTGACGGGCACCACACTGACGCCTATCGACTCCGCCCCTCGGGCCCACCCACCTCCACCTGCCAGGCATCGGGT
>JALSTE010000101.1 GCA_026983855.1 Acidimicrobiia bacterium | reverse complement strand
CGGGCCCTCCATAGAGAAGTCCATCGCCCCCCTCCGCAGCTTCGTGGCCGAGCCCATGAGGTACGGGCGCCTGTTCCTGGCCGGGGACTCGGCCCACATCGTCCCCCCCACCGGGGCCAAGGGGCTCAACCTGGCCGTGTCCGACGCCTGGTACCTGGCCCGGTCCCTGGCCTCCCACTACAACCAGGGGTCCGACGACCTGCTGGAGGCCTATTCCGACACCGCCCTGCGCCGGGTCTGGGCGTCCACCCGGCTGTCGTGGTGGCTGACGATTCTGCTCCACCGTTTCGACGACGAGGACGAGATCGACCGCCGCCTGAAGGTGTCCGAACTCGAGTACATCAAGACCTCCGAGCACGCCCTGGCCTCCCTGGCCGAGCAGTACTCGGGCCTGCCCCTCTGACCCCACCCGTACCCAGACACCGATCCCACCCCCGGGAGATCCCATGAGTCCACCCACCGACACCACCACCAAGCCCTGGGACGACATACCCGGGACCTACGTCCAGGACGGTGACCACTACCGCCGTGGCTACCGCCTGAACATGCTGCTGATGACCCTCAACACCGAGGAGGGCCGCCGGGCCTTCGCCGCCGACGAGGCCGGATCCCTGGACCGGGCCGGGGTCACCCCCGAGCAGAAGCGGGCCGTGCTGGACCGGGACTGGCTGGCCATGCTCCGACTGGGGGCCAACGTCTACTACCTGCTGAAGCTGGCCGCCCACGATCGGGTGTCGGTCCAGCACATGGCCGGTTCCATGTCCGGCATCAGCGAGCAGGAGTTCATCGACATGATGGTGTCGGGGGGCCGCTCCCCCGAGGGAAACCTGTACACCGACGCCACCGAGGGAGGTTCCTGATGGCCAGGATCGTCGGCGGGGTGGGCACCTCACACGTACCCGCCATAGGCGCCGCCTCCGACAACGACAAGACCGGGGACGACTACTGGGCCCCCCTGTTCGCCGGGTACGGTCCGGCCCGCGAGTGGATCCGCCGGGTGGACCCCGACGTGGCCATCATCGTCTACAACGACCACGCCACCGCCTTCTCCCTGCAGCTCATCCCCACCTTCGGCCTGGGCATGGGCAGCGAGTACCCCCCCGCCGACGAGGGCTACGGGCCCCGCCGGGTGCCGATGGTCCACGGCGACGAGAAGCTCTCGTGGCACCTGGCCGAGTCACTGGTGGTGAACGACGAGATCGACATCACCTTCGTGAACGACCTCCACGTCGACCACGGCCTCACCGTTCCCCTGACCATCATGTGCGACCGCCCCGAGGAGTGGCCCTTCCGGGTCATCCCCCTGGCCGTCAACGTCATCCAGTACCCCCAGCCCACCGGTCACCGCTGCCTGGAACTGGGGCGGGCCATCCGCCGGGCCGTCGAGTCCTATCCGGAGGACCTGCGGGTGGTGGTGTTCGGAACCGGGGGTATGTCCCACCAGCTCCAGGGGGAGAGGGCCGGGCTGATCAACCGGGAGTTCGACCTGGCCTTCCTGGACCGTCTGGTGGCCGACCCCGACGGCCAGGCCGCGGTGCCCCACGTGGACTACCTCCGCCAGGCCGGATCCGAGGGCCTGGAACTGATCATGTGGCTGGTCATGAGGGGAGCCCTGGGCGGCGACGTCAGGGAGGTCTACCGTCACTACCACGTACCGGCCTCCAACACCGCCGCCGGTCTCATCGTCCTCGAGCCCGTAGGAGACAAAGGGTGATCATCGACTGCCACGGCCACTACACCACCGCACCCCCCGCCCTGGGGGAGTGGAGGGAGGCCCAGAAGGCGGCGGTGGCCGCCGACCCCGACCACGTGGGTGAGAAGGGCACCATCGCCATCACCGACGACGAGATCCGCGAGAGCCTCGAGGCCAACCAGCTCCGCCTGCAGAGGGAGAGGGGCACCGACCTCACCATATTCTCCCCCCGGGCCAGTTGGATGGCCCACCACATCGGCAACATCAACACCAGCCGCTTCTGGACCGAGCACTGCAACGACCTGATCCGCCGGGTGTGCGACCTGTACCCCGAGAACTTCGTCCCCGTCTGCCAGCTCCCCCAGTCCCCCGGGGCGGCCATCGAGCCCTCGGTGCGGGAGCTGGAACGCTGTGTGGGGGAGATGGGGTTCATCGGCTGCAACCTCAACCCCGATCCCAGCGGGGGGATGTGGGACGGCCCTCCCCTCCACGACCGGTACTGGTATCCCCTGTACGAGAAGATGATCGAGCTGGACGTCCCGGCCATGATCCACGTCAGCGCCTCGTGCAACCCCAACTTCCACACCACCGGGGCCCACTACATGAACGCCGACACCACGGCCTTCGTGCAGACCCTCATGTCCGACCTGTTCAGGGTGTTTCCCGATCTGCGCTTCGTGATTCCCCACGGTGGCGGGGCCGTCCCCTACCACTGGGGCCGCTACCGGGGCATCGCCCAGGACGCCGGGCTGCCCCCCCTTTCGGAGCTGGTACTCGAGAACGTGTACTTCGACACCTGCGTCTACCACCAGCCGGGCATCGACCTGCTGGTCGACGTGATCCCCACGAAGAACGTGCTGTTCGCCTCGGAGATGGTCGGGGCGGTGCGGGGCGTCGACCCCGAGACCGGCCACTACTACGACGACACCCGCCGCTACATCGAGGGCGCCGACCTCACCGACGAGCAACGTCGGATGATCTTCGAGGACAACGCCAGGCGGGTCTACCCCCGGCTCGGGCGCTGAGACCCCAATGCAGACCGGGGGGTCCACCTCCGACCCCGACCCCGACCCGCGTGCGATCCTCTCCCGGGACCACCCCGCCTGGACCGTGGAGGGGGAGACCGCCGTCCGCACCCTGGAATTTCCCGACTTCGCCGGGGCGGTGGGATTCGTGGTGTCGGTGGCCCTGCTGGCCGAGCGCGCCGACCACCATCCCGACATCGACATCCGGTGGAATCGGGTGACCCTGAGACTCACCACCCATTCCGCCGGGGCCCTGACCCGGAGCGACACCGCCCTGGTGGCGGAGATCGACGAACTGATGGACCGCCGGCGGTGATCACCGGTCACCCCGGCCACCGGGATTAGATTCGGCTGACGCCGACGGAGGGACCCCCAGATTGCGCCGATACGAGAAGACCCTGCTGGAGCTGATCGAACTGGGCGAGGCCGTCATCTACTGGGCGGTGTCGATCGCCCTCACCGTCGGCGGGATCGTGTTCTTCGCCTTCATCATGTGGGAGACCATCCGGGACTACTTCAAGGGTGAGTTCACGGTGGCCACCCTGGAGCTGATCAGCGGGGCCCTGCTCACCCTGATGCTGGCCCAGATCGTGTACACCACCATGAAGTTCCTGACCCTGAGGGTGATCAAGATCCGGCCGGTGCTCCTGGTCGGGATCATCGCCGCCGTCCGGCGGATGCTGCTGATCGCCGCCGCCCTGGCCACCTCCACCACCCGTCCCACCGACACCGAGTTCCGCCAGAACGTGATCGAGATCGGGGTGTGGACCGCGGCCACCCTGCTCCTGGCCGTCTCCACCTACCTCCTGCGGGGGGCCGAGGACGAGACCGCCGACCGCAAGATGGAGATGGCCCGGGCGTCAGCCGACACCGTGGGGCCGGCCGGATCGGCCGGCGGATCATGACCGGGGCGGGCACCGGACGGTCGATGGTGCTCACCGCCTGCGGTTCGCCCGAGGAGGCCGACCACATCGCCTCGGCCCTCGTCGAGTGGCGCCTGGCCGCCTGTGTGCAGAAGCTCCGGATCGACAGCACCTACCTCTGGGAGGGTCGGGTGCACGACGAGCCCGAGGTGCTGCTGCTGATCAAGACCTCCGACGACCGGTTGGCCGAACTGATCGACACCGTCCGCTCCCTGCACTCCTATGACCTGCCCGAGATCATCGCCGTGCCCGTGTCGGGGGGCGATGCCGCCTACCTGGAGTGGATGGGCAGGATGACCCACCCGGACTGAAACCCGAGGGAACTGAACCGCAGGGACCGCCGCCCCTCAACCAGCTCAACCCCGGAGCTGGGAAATGTCCCTGACCGGAGCCTCACCCGTCCCCACCGCCGCCCCTCAACCGGCTCAACCCCGGAGCTGGGATATGTCCCTGACCGCTCCCCGGTCGGCCGAGGTGGTCATGAGGGCGTAGGCCTGCAGGGCCCGGCTCACCTGACGGTCACGGCTGCGGGGGGTCCAGGCCTCGACCCCGCGTGCCTCCTCCTCGGCCCGGCGACGGTCCAGTTCGGCCTCGTCCACCGCCACGTTGATGGAGCGGTTGGGGATGTCGATCTCGATCACGTCACCGTCGCGCACCAGGCCGATGGCCCCCCCGGCCGCGGCCTCGGGGGAGACGTGACCGATCGACAGCCCCGA
>JALSTE010000100.1 GCA_026983855.1 Acidimicrobiia bacterium | reverse complement strand
ATTCCCGTAGGAACTCCAGTTCTGGCCCAATCCAGGTGCCGATCCGGTCCCGGTCGTACACCGACCACACCGAGCCCATGGCCACCACCAGGTCGAACCCGGCGGGGTCGGGGTAATCGACCTTCACCCCGGGATCGTCGAGGGTGTCGGCGACGGTCAGCCGGTGTAGTTCGAACCCGTGGGCCACCAACCTGTCACCGACCATGGCCGGGAGTTCCAGGGGATCGTGAATGATGATCAGGGCCCGCACGGCCGGAACCTACCAGCGCGTCCCGAGGACACACCGAATCGACCGGCCGCCCACCGTCGTGGTCGTGGCGGTGGGGAGGACCGGGGTCCCGACGGACGGACGCCCGCCGTTCCCACTCCGGCGCGACCCCGCCGGTGTCCCCGACGTCACCAGGGGGACGGGCCCGATGCGGGCCAGGAAGGCAGGACACGAGCATGGCCGGACTGATGGACGAACTGATGGGCTCCCTCGGGGGAGGTGGGGGGCTGAGCGCCCTGCTGGGAGGTCTCGGAGCAACCGGCGGCGGGAGCAACCCCGCCGGCGGCGAGCAGGCGGCGACACTGGGACTTCAGGCCATCCTGGGAGGTCTGGCCCGCAACTCCGAGGACCCCCGGGGAGCGGCGTCCCTGGCGGCGACCCTCGACCGTCACGACGGATCGGTGCTGGACGATCCCGCGAGCGCCCTGTCCGATCCTTCGACCCTGGCCGACGGCCAGAAGATCCTGGGGCATGTCTTCGGCGGCGACCAGGAGGCGGTGACCCGCAACATCGCGGCCAAGTCCGGCATGGACGTGGGCTCGATCGCCAAGATGCTGCCCGCCCTCGCTCCAGTGGTGATGGGAATGCTGGGCCGCAAGAAGGCCGAGGGCGCCCTCGATCCCGCCGGCCTGTCCGGCGCCCTCAAACAGGAGTCCTCCGGATTCGACCTCGGCGACATCCTTGGCTCCCTCGGGGGTCTCGGCGCCCTCACCGGTGGCGGGAGCGGTGGGAGTGGCGGCGGCATCATGTCAATGCTGAAGGGACTGCTGGGAAGACGCTGACCAGCCACCTCAGCCACCACCAACCGGAAGCCGACCAGCCACCTCAGGCACCACCAAGGGGACGCTGACCAGCACCCGAGGCACCACCAAGGGGACGCCGACCAACCACCTCAGGCACCACCAAGGGGACGCTGACGCCTAGCGGTCCTCGGTCAGGTAGACGATCTCCCCGTCGAGGGGGCTGTTGGCGGTGACCTCGAAATAGGCCAGGTGAGCGACCCCGGATCCGTCCACGGCCAGACTGACCAACTGCCCGAGGGGCAGACCGCCCGCCGTGACCACCTGCTCCGATGACCATGTGCCCTCCGGAGTCCGGCGGGCCAACCACACACCCGTGGTGTCGGAGTAGGCGATGACCGGGGAGCCCTCCGGGTCCAGGGCCAGGGAGGTTATGCGCCGGGCGCCCTCGAACCCCATCTCCACCGACGAGAGCCCGGCGACCACCGAGGACCGCCAATCGCCCGAGGCGTCGGTGGCGTACATCACCTCGCCGGTGTCGGCGTTCCAGAAGCTGACGTGGCCGACGCCCTCGGAATCGAAGGCGAGACTGGAGAAGCGACCGACATCACCATCGGTGGCTATCTTCTCCAGCGCCCACTCACCACCGGGTGGGCGCCGGGCCAGGACCAGGTCGGCGTCATCGGTGGCGAAGTAGGTGATACCGACCGTTCCGTCGCCGGCCACCTGCAGGTCGACGTTCCACTCGTACTCGATCGGACCACTCCCGACCGCCTCCACGGTCCACTGCCCATCCACGAGTTCGTAGTACTCGACGCCCTCCACCCGGCTGAACTGCGAGGGATCGACACCCGCCGCCCGGACCACACCGTCAGGTCCGACACGAATGGTGCTGTCCCAACCATCGTGACCCTCACTGAAGGCGGGTTGCACCCTCCACGTGTTTCCATCGCGGACGGCATGGGTCAGGTCGCCCAGGGCCGGGTCGAAACCCTCAGCCTGATGATCGTGGTAGGCGATGTTGGGCCGGCCCTCGGGATCGAAGTCGAGCCCTATCGGGCCATAGAAGTACCCCTCGGCCAAGGGATCCACGTTCCACCCCTCCGCCGCCGAGGAGTAGGCCACGAAACCCTGCCCGACGTCCTCGAACAGGAAGGCGATGGCCGGCAGGTCCCGCCCGTCGAGGGCCAGAACGGGTTTCGTACCCTCTCCGATGGCGGTCTGGGACCACCCCGGGGCGGCGACGCTGGTCAGGTTCACCGATTCCACCGGCGGTGCCGGAGACGCCACGACGGTGGTCGAGGACGGAGCGGCGCTCGACGACGTGGGCGGGCCGGAGATGGTCCCCGACTCCTCCGACGGGGTGGCGCCACCGCTCCCACACGCCGCGGCGACCAGGGCGAGGACGGCCAGGACCAGTGGGAGTCGTCTCATACGCGGCGAACCCGGGGGAGGGTCCGACAATTCCGCTGGTCCGTTGGTCCGCTGGTCCGCTGGTCACTACCCCGACAGTGTCAGGGGTGGGGCCCCCAGGGGGCGGGCCGCAGGAGCTGCACCTCCTGACGGGCCAGGTGTTCCCGGATCTGCACCGCGAAAGCCATGAAGCGATCATCGGAGAACAGCGCCGACCAGAACTCCCTGCGGTCAGCATCGTCCGCGAACCTCCATAGGTGGACCAGTTGGTGCAGGGGCCCGGTGTCGCTGGTGAAGTAGCCCACGAGGTGGCGGTCGAAACCCCCGGCCTCGAGGGCGGGCCATCCCTCATCCCGGTACAGACGGATCACCTCGGGCATGTGTCCCAGGATCACGTCGTAGGTTCGCTTCTCGTACAGAGCCATGGTGTCTCCCCTCCCGTGGATGGGGCCATCATCACCCCGCAGGTCCCGCTCCGCCAGACTCGTCCCCCGCCACCTGCATCCGGATACGCCCGGTGCCGGACGGTCAGCGCCTTCGCTGGTGGGGTCACCGGGTCGATCCCGCCGGAACCGTCTCCCCCACCATCCCCGGGCGTATCCGGGTGGCCACGAGCGCGGTGAGGATGGACATCGCCGCTATGTAGACGAAGACCCTCTGGAACGCGTCGAGTGATTCGGTGGGCCCGACCGGCTCTCCCAGGATCGCGACCATGATCGCCAGACCGATGGCCCCCCCGAGCTGGCGGCCCGTCTGGGTCACCGCACCGGCGACACTGAAGTGCTCGGCCCCCACCTCGGAGACCCCGGCCGCGGCCAGGATCCCGATGGTGGCCCCAATGCCCGCTCCGGTGAGGACCAGCCCCGGCAGCCAGCCCGTCACGTACGCCGGGACCGGGCCGAGCCGCCAGATCCACCAGACCACGCCGACGGCGTGGAGCAGGGCCCCGGGAACGATCACCGATCTGTGACCCATGCGGTCGGCCATCCGCCCGGCGACATTGGCCACGATGGCCACGGTTGCCGGTCCGAGGGTGATCGCCAGGCCCGCCCGGAGAATCGAGTATCCCCAGACACCGGTCAGGAACAGGACCATCGAGAGGAAGAAGGCGAAGAAGCCCAGGGAGAACGTGAACAGTGCCACCGAGGCCGACCTGAACGACCCGATCTTGAACAGCGAGGGGGGGATTATGGGGTCGTCGTGACGCCGGGTCCGCCTGAGGAATCCGGCCAGGGCCAGGCCCGACACCGGAAAGGCGATGATGACCTGCGGGGACGACCAGCCCCAGTCGCTTCCCTGGGCCAGCCCGAAGGCGACGGCGGCGGTGGCGACGCTCACCAGGGCGGCACCGAGGAGATCGGGGTCCGAGGCGTCCGGATCCGGTGCGGTCTCGACCAGGACCCGGCGACCCAGACCCACGACGAGCATTCCGAGCGGGAGATTGACCAGGAACGCCCAGCGCCAGGACAGACCCTCGATCAGAACCGCCCCCAGGGACGGGCCCACGGCCACGGCCACCGCGAACACCGCTCCCCACAGGGCGATGGCGGTCGCCCTCCGGCGCGGCGGCCACGCCCCCAGGACCAGCCCCATCGATGAAGGTGTGACCATCGCCGCCCCCATCCCCTGCAAGGCCCGCATGGCGATCAGCAAGCCGACCGACGGAGAGGCGGCCACCGCCACCGAACCGGCCACGAACACCACGAGCCCCAGTTCGAAGATCCGCCTGCGACCAGCCCGATCGGCCACCCGGCCGGCCACCACCAACAACCCCGCGTAGGTGATGCTGTAAGCGTTGAGGACCCACGAGAGCGAGGCCGTGGAGGCCGCGAACTCCTCCCGGAGGGCCGGGAAGGCCACGTTCACGATCGACACGTCCAGCCCGATCAGGAACATGCCCAACCCGGTGGCCGCCAACGCCAGCCAGGCTCCACGGGGC
>JALSTE010000099.1 GCA_026983855.1 Acidimicrobiia bacterium | reverse complement strand
GGCGGCGAGCGCTGGAGGAGATCGGGGGCGGGGAGCTGGGGTTACCCGGCAGTCTTTGATCTGGACTGGTGCGGGGAGGAGATCGGGGGCGGGGAACAACGGCGGCCCCGGGCCGGGTTGAACCGGTACACGTCCACGAGGGGAGTCCGGAGAATGGCCCAGGTCAGAAACGCCGCCGCCGAAGCCACGGCCAGGTTGGAGGGTGTGGGCCGGGCCCGGGTACTCGAGCCCTCCCCCCCGGCGGTCACCGACGACACGTTCGCCGACGACCCGGTGAGGACCATCCCTCCGGGTGAGGGCCCCATCGTCTCCCCCGTGCCCAATGCCGATCTGCTGTGGTCCGATGTGGTCGCCGAGCGGCCGGAGCTGGCTCCATGGGCCGCCGACCGTTGGTTGGGCGCCTACAGGAGGCTGGGTACCCCGCCGGATGGTTACGCCGCCACCCGCCTGGCACTGCACCGGGTCGCCGCCTACGTGATGTCCCCGGCCCGGCGCCGGGTCAACGGGAGGATCGCCCTGCGCTGGACCCTCGGCGGGTTCGGTACACCGTTCTTCGGCGATGACGCGCAGGTCCGCCTCGAGGGGGCCCATCTGGTGGTCCAGGATGGTGACACCGTGCGTGGGGCGCCCCTGACGAATCTCGTGGACGCCGCGGCCCTGTTGGGTTCGGTTCCCGACGAGGAGTGGGCGTCCCGCTACGACATCCCCGATTCCGGTGGTGTCGGGTCTCCCCTGGAGGTCGACGCCACCGCGGCCCGCTACCTGGGTGACTGGTACGGCTTCGGGTACAGCGTGCTGGAGGAACTCCGTTCCGATGAGGCCTCCGTTGACGCCAGCCGGGTGCAGCTCTGGCCCGAGCACTTCGACGCCGCCTTCGAGATGCTCAGTGATGAGGAGCACCGTCGGGCCGGCTACGGCGCCTCACCGGGGGACTCCACCATCGACGAGCCTTACGTCTACGTGGCCCCCTGGTATCCCGACGACCGCCCGGGGAGCACCTACTGGAACGCCCCCTTCGGAGCCGCCCTGCCCCTGTCGGAGTTCGTCGACGCCGCCGATCAGAGGGCGGTCGTCCTGGAGTTCTGGCGTCGGGGGCGTGACGTTCTGGCCGGAAGGTCCTGACCGGTGGAGGTCCCACCGTGACCGTGGCCTTCGTCCTCTCGGGGGGAGCGAGCCTGGGGGCGGTGCAGGTGGGGATGCTCGAGGCCCTCGTGGGGGACGGAATCAGGCCGGACATGGTCATCGGAACCTCGGTCGGGGCCATCAACGGAGGGTGGATCACCGGTCCGGGGGGTCTGGAGAATCTGGCTCACCTGGATCGGGTGTGGCGGGATCTGGACCGCCGGAAGGTCTTCCCCTTCGCCCCGATCGGGGCTCTCAAGGGGGTGCTGGGGCGCCGCGACCACATCGTGCCTCCCGACGCCCTGAGGCGCCTGATAGCGGAGAACCTGAGATTCGAGAATCTCGAGGACGCCGCCATCCCGTTCCATGTGGTGGTGGCGGAGGTGCTGAGGGCGGTTGATGTACGGCTGTCCCGGGGCTCGGCGATCGATGCCATCCTGGCCAGCGCCTCGATTCCCGGGGTGCTGCCGCCGGTGCGTCTCCGGGGCACCGTGTTCGTGGACGGCGGTCCGGTGAACAACACGCCCGTGTCCCACGCCGTTGAACTGGGGGCCGATCAGATCTGGGTTCTCCCCAACGCCTTCGCCTGTGGGCTGAGCGAACCCCCTCGGGCCGCCCTGGGCATGGCCCTGCACGCCATCTCACTGGCCGTCAACCGTCGCCTGGCCCGTGATCTGCGCAAGTACCGCTCCGAGGTGGATCTGAGGGTGGTGCCCCCACCCTGTCCCGTGGACGTGGCTCCCCACGACTTCTCCCAGAGCGGTGATCTGATCGACCGGGCCCGTGAGGTGACCCGATCGTGGCTGCGGACCCTGAGGGCCGCCGAGGAGCTGGTCCCCCCCGATCGTCTCGACCGGGTCCACCTCGAACGGGATCACCGGGAGCTCTTCGATCTGGGTACCGCGGCCCTCGACCCCGAGACCCACCAGAGCCACACCCCCTGACCCCTCGATGTTGTGACGGGGGCTGCCGGAGGCGGTGTTGGATCCCCACGGATCGGGGGAGGGGTCATCATGCTCGCGTTCCTCATCCCCGGTGTAGTGGGATCCCCACGGATCGGGGGGTCAGCCCCGGGGGTGGGCACCGGTGGGATCGCGGTCCGTCAGGGCCCTGAACAGTGAAACCGTGGGTGGTGACCCGCCGGTGGAGATGACCTCCTCGAGATCACGGTAGAGGGGATCGTCGGCGGGTCCGTAGAAGCGCCAGGCGCCGGAAGCCACGGGCTCCGATCCGCTCCAGGGGGAGCCGCTCCCCTCCAGCCAGGCGGGGGCCAGATCTCCCGGTGCGGCGGGCGAGAGCAGGAACAGCGACCCCCGGGATCCGGTGGAGCCGATGTCGACGTGCAGGGCCAGGACACTGCTCCCGCCGGCGTCGGCCAGACACTGGTAGGTGCGGATCCCGGCCCGGGTCAGGGCCAGGGGAACCTCATCGGTCGCGAAGCCGGCACCCGGCAACGGGTTCTCTCCGGAAACCGGGTTGTCGAGGGCGTCGAGAACGGGCCGGCAGGCGTCAGACGTCACCGACTCCCGACCCACCGGAACATCGGCTGAGTTGCTCTCGGGGCGTAGCGTGATCCAGGCCACCCCCAGGGTCACGATCAGGGCCGCCAGGACCAGACCGCGGTGGCGGGGGCCTCGCCCGCCCCACACATTGCGCCTCCAGGCGGCGAGGGCCGTGGTGTCCCCGGCCGCTGACGCCGGCGCGTTCACCCCTCCCGGAGGGAGGCCACCGGTGCCCGGAGGGGCGGCTCCGGCCTCGCTCGGTTCGGTGGGTCGGTCGTCAGACGTCATGGCGAGCGAGCCTAGCGATGGGCCGGTGGAGGAGCGGTGGCGGGTCGGTTCGGAGGGGGGTCCGCCTTGGGCGGAAGGCACGACGGCGCGGGACCGTGCTGTGACCGGCGTAACATCGGGCCATGAAGGAACTCTTCTTTCCCCGGCTCTTCCACACCGCGATCAAGCGCTTCGGCCCGTCGGAGGGGTTCATCGATGGTTCCTACCGGGCGACCTTCGACCAACACGCCGACAGGGTCCTGAGACTCTGCGACGCCCTGACCAACCAACTCGGAGTCAGTCCGGGGGAGAGCTTCGCGGTGATGGCCCTCAACGGTCACCAGTACGAGGAGATCTACCACGCCGCCTATCTGGGGGCCGGTGTCGTCAATCCCCTGAACCTGAGGCTGGCGGGAAGGGAACTGGACTACATCATCCGGGACTCCGGTAGCGAGGTGGTCTTCGTCGACGCCTTCTTCGCCCAGCTCATCCACGACGCCGTGGGCTCGGCGGATGACTCACCCCTGCGTCACACGGTCCTGATCGGTGAGGGCGACGTTCCCCACGACGTCAACTACGAGGACCTCCTGGCGGCCGCCACCCCGTACGAGCCTCCGGAGCCCGAGGAGACCGACCCGGTGGTGCTCATGTACACCGGGGGCACCACCGGCCTTCCCAAGGGGGTGCTGCTCGACCAGAGGGCCGAGGCCCTCAACGTCTACCACGCCGCCATCGCCCTGGGAGGTCTGGATCGTGAGGACAACTACCTCATGCAGACCCCCATGTTCCACGCCGCCTCGATGGTGGGGGTCCTCGGTATGCCGGCGGTGGGGGGCAAGACCACCTTCATCCCCATGTTCAACCCCGCCGGGGTGATCGAGCTGATAGAGGCCGAACAGGTCACGATGTCGGTGATGGTTCCCACCATGATCGGGATGGTGCTGTCCGACGAGACCTACCGTCCCGAACGGCTGACCTCGCTGAGGAAGCTCACCTACGGGGCATCACCCATGCCCAGCGCCATCCTCGACCGGCTCATGGAGGACCTGCCCGACCTGGAGTTGAGTCAGGGTTACGGCATGACCGAGAGCGCCTCGATCCTGACCATCCTGCCGGCCGGGGACCACTACCCGGGCAGCCCCAAGCTGAGGGCGGCGGGGCCCCCGCTGATGGGTGTGGAGCTCAGCATCCAGGACGAGGAGGGGAACATCCTGGGGACCGGCGAGATCGGGGAGGTGTGCGCCAAGGGGGGCAACCTCATGATCGGCTACTGGCACAAGCCCGAGGCCACCGAGGAGGCCTTCCGGGGTGGTTGGTACCACACCGGAGATGCCGGATACCTCGATTCCGACGGGTACCTGTTTCTGGTCGACCGGGTGAAGGACATGATCGTCACCGGAGGTGAGAACGTCTACTCCGCCGAGGTGGAGTCGGCGCTGTCCACCCATCCGGCCGTGGCCCAGGTGGCCGTCATCGGCATCCCC
>JALSTE010000098.1 GCA_026983855.1 Acidimicrobiia bacterium | reverse complement strand
ATGATGGTCTCACCCGAGGGGGGCTACTGCGTGTGCCCCTCCACCGGGACCACCTGCGCCGGTCTGCGGCCCGGCTGTGACCAGATCCTGAGCCAACCGGGACGTATGTCACCCTCGGCGCCCCCCGCCATCGCCTCCGGCGGGTGGTGGCCGGCCGCCGCGGCCGCCCCGATCCAGCCGCGTCCGATCGCCACCTCCGTGGCGCCCCCGTCCCCGGGGACGGCCACGCCCACCGACCACCGCCTCGGGCAGATTGTGGAAATGCTCCGGGAGATGCGCGAGCAGCCCTCATCGGACCCCCGGTTGACCCAGATACTCGACATCCTGCGGGTCATGGCCGAGCCCACCGAGCCACCCGAACCCGATCCGCGGGTGGACCGGTTGATGGAGATGGTCCAGGCCCTGGCCACCTCCCCCACCCGATTGGGGCGGATCCAGGAGCAGGTCAACCAGATCGTTCGCTCCCAGGAGGTCATGGCCGCCGTTCCCGACACGGTCACCGGCACCGCCCGGGCCGTGGAGGGCATCCACGAGGCCGTCGTTCCCCTGCTGGACCTCCCAGCCCGGGTTGAGAGTCTCTATGAGAACCTGGCTCTGCTGACCGAGGGCGTGGATCTGCTGCGGGCCGAGATTCGCACCGACGTGGCCGGGACCGAGCAGATCGCGGCGGTGAACCGCTCCATCGAGCAGTTGGCCCGGGCGATCATCGAACTGCGGCGGGAGTCCGCGGGCGACGTCCGGCCATCGGACGGTACCCACCCGGTGGGGGAGTCCGTGGAGAATCTGGCCGAGACCGTCGTCGCCGTCCGCCGGGAGCTGATGGCCGCCCACGAACGCCAGGCCGGCTCCATCGAACGGCTCTCGGCGATGGTGGAGGGTATCTCGGACCGGCTGTCAGCCGTGGAGGGCGTGGAGGCCGAGACCGCCGATCTCTCCACCGCGGTGTACGACATGTCGGCCGAGCTGGCCGAGCTCCGGGCCACGTCCGCCCTTCCCGGCGTGGTCACCGCCACCGAACTGGCCGAGACCATCAACACCATGAGGGACAGTGACGTGGAGGAGATCACCCTGGCCCACCTGGTGCACGGTTTCCGGACCGAACTGCGGGACCTCCGCAACACGCTGACCGCCGCAACCACCGCAACCGCAGGCGGGACCGGGGCCGGTCCGGACGAACCGGGGACCGAGGAACCGACGATCGACCTGCGGGACCCGGCCCCGATACCCGGGGTCGTTTCCTCCGAGATCATCCCCATCTGACGCCCGGTCAGGCACCACGGCGGTTCAGAACGCCGAGAGGCGGGATCGTCGCCGATCCCGCCTCAGCGGTGTTCCTGATTGACGGCGCCCTCGGGCCACCGTCCGATCTGACCCGACCCGCGTGGGGGTTCGAGTCCAGGTGAACTTCGTCGGCGGGATTGACGCCGACGGGGGCTCAGCTCCCCGCACCCTCGGCGGCGTCGTCGTCCTCGCCGTCGATCTTGTCGACGAGGTCCTTGACCTTGTCCGGCACCTTGCCGCCGGTCATGTCGTCGACCTTGTCCACCGCGGCCTCGGCCACGTCCTCGATCTTCTCGCGGGCATCCCCGAGAGCGTCCTTGGCCTTGTCGGCGAAGTCCTTGAGACCCATGTCCCATCCTCCGTGTAGGTGAGTACGTTCTGAAACCAGGTCGCCCTTGATTGGAGACCACCTCAGTTTCTACTACGTACAGGAGACGCCGGGGGGCGCCCCGAGGTCGCGATGTTCTCCGCGATCACGCCCGGGGCCCAACCGGGCCACCACCCCGCTCACACCGCCACGGCACACAGACCCCCCAACCATCAAGCCGCCACCGGAACCAGGCTCGACGTCAGGCCCGCCCGGAACAGGGCGTTGGCCAAGCGGGAGAGGTCCCGCCACTGGCCGGAGGAGAACTCGACGCCCAACGAACGTTCCCCCGGGGCCCTCCCCTCGGCGTCCTTGCGGAGAATCCCCCTCAGAGTCACCGGAACCGGCCCCAGGAACACGGTCAGGATCACCTCGGATCCCACCCCCGGCAGGGGGGACGAGGGGGCGGCGACGAGACCGGCACCGGCCAGGGACACGTCGGCCACGGTGACACTGACGTTGTGCCCACCCCCGGCGTGACCATCGGTCCATGCCAGCCGGGCCGGGACCTCGAGAGCCACCCGGTGCCCGGCCCTTCGTTCGGAGCCGAACGCCGAGTCGTGGATTCGTTCGGCGGCCAGGGCCAGGAAGGTGAGGTTGACGAGCAGCCAGGCCACCCCCGCCAGGGCGGGCACCGGACCCGGGTAGGTGATGGGGGTGAGCCCCGCCATGGTGGCGGTGGCCCAGGCCCAGGCCACCACGTCCCCGACGATCAGGGCCTTGATCACCATCGGAACCGAGTGCCGCTTCCGACCGCTCCCGGTCCTGCCCTTGGGGGTCACCTGGAAACTCAGCTTCCGCGGTCTCAGGTAGATGAGGGACGAGCTGATGTTCGCCGGCATCTTCAGGACCTCGAAGAGCAGGGTCGACCTGAGGCGCAGCCGCCCCCGGCTCATGACCCGGCTGGTCGACATGTGGAGCAGGTGAACCACGGCCAGGGTCGCCAGAAGCTGTCCGAAGGGAACCGTCAGGGGGGAAACGCCGGTCAGCAGGACCAGGGCCGGCAGGATGTGGAACCCGAGGGTCCGCCAACTGTCGAACCAGCTCAGGGCGGAGCCGAGGTACATGATCCTCTGACCCGGGGTCAGACCCGACGACACCAGGGGATTCTCCATGGCCACCGACTGCATCGCCCCCGCCCCCCAGCGCCACCGCTGGGTCTGGAACTCGGCGAAATTGCGGGGGGCGAGACCCCGGGCCAGAACCTCGTTGTGGTGGACGGTCCTCCAACCGGCCTTGTGCAGCCTCAGGGTGGTGTGCATGTCCTCGGTGATCGTCGAGGTGGACACCCCGCCCACGTAGTTCAGGGCCGCCACCCTCAGCACGGCGTTGGTGCCGCACCAGAAGGCGGCGTTGCAGCGGTTCTTTCCGGGCATGATCACCCGGTGGAAGAACTGCTCCTCGTGGAACCCGTCCCCACCACTGTGGATGAACGAGTCCCGGTTGTAGAACTCCTGGGGGGTCTGGACCAGGGCCACGGTGGGGTCCTCGAAGTAGCCCAGGGTGTGGGTGAGGAAGTCCGGTTCGGGGACGTGGTCGGCGTCGAGGATCGCCACCAGGTCGGCGTCGATCACACCCAGGGCGTGATTGATGTTGCCGGCCTTGGCGTGGGTGTTGTCGGGGCGGGTCAGGTAGTGGGCACCGAGGGCCGCAGCCATCGCCCTGACCTGGGGCCGGTGCCCGTCATCGAGGATCCAGGTCTCGTGCTCGGGTCCCAGTCCCAGCGCCGCGGTCACGGTGGGCAGCAGCACCTCGGGCCCCTCGTCGTAGGTGGCGATCAGTACCGCCACCTTGAGACCGGGTGGGGCGAGGGGCGAGAGCGGTTCGGGGGGATCGACGGTGTCGGTGTCCCAGAGCTCGACGATCGTGACGATCATCCGCAGCCCGAGGTGGGCCTCCAACACGAACAGGGGAACCGACAGCCACCATCCGGCCCAGTTGATGGTGAACGCCAGTCTCCAACCCAGGTACCCGAGGGTCACCGCCACCGTGAGCAGGGCCAGGGCGTGCACCCCCGCCCGGGCCAGGGGACCACGAGGGGGAGGGGCGGGGGCCGACTCCAGTCCGCCCAGGGAGGTGGCCAGGGGAACCGAGTGGGGGGGCCGGGAGAGGTCCACCTCACGCATCGGAGCCGGTCCCCTCGGTCCCGCCCCGATTCAACGGGTGTGGCGATGGGTCGGCTCCGGCCACCGGATACCCCGATGCCCGGAGGTCCCCGCTCCCAGCCGCGGTCGACGGGTGCGGCCGTCGGGTGCGCCGGTTGCGACTCCGGGCTCGGCCCGACGGGATCGGGGGAGTCTGGGCCCGGGGGGACGAATCACACATCTTGTTCCGATCGGGTGGAGACCAACGAGAAGTTAGGCCTCCGACTCCGGCGGTGGAAGACGGTCCCGCGCCCCGGCCCCGCGTCGTGGGCGCTATCACTACGTACGGGCGGGCAACTTCCGATGGATAGACCATGACCCAGGGCCGGACCTCACAGCTGGTGATACTCCTCGCCGTGGTGGCGATGGGCCTGACCAGTGTCCTCGTCACCTGGACCTCACCGGATCGGCCCGGTGCGTCCACCGCACCCACCCCGACCACCCTGGTACCCCGCCCGACCACGTCAACCCCCACGACCACAGGCGCCGAATCGGCGGCCTTCTCCGCCCCGACCACCTCCACCGAGGGGACACACACCTCAGTCGCGTCGCCCGAACCGACCACCACTGTTCCCCCCGACCCCTATGCC
>JALSTE010000097.1 GCA_026983855.1 Acidimicrobiia bacterium | reverse complement strand
GTCTTCACCGCCCTGTCCACGGTCGTGTGGTGCGACGTGGGGGCCTACTCCGCCTATCCGTTCACCTGCGCGGTGGAGCCCCTCATGGCGGCGGGGGAGCTGCCGGGACCCTACAAGGTGCCCCGCTACGCCTCCCGGGGGGTGGCGGTGGCCACCAACAAGTCGCCCACCGCCCCCTATCGGGGCGTCTCCCGACCCCAGATCACCCTGGCCATCGAGAGGCTGCTGGACGAGGCGGCCCGACGCCTGGACATCGACCGGGCCGAGATCCGTCGCCGCAACCTGATCGGTCCCGAGGACTTCCCCCACACGGGGGCCAACCTGGTCACCTACGACGCCGGCACCTACGGGGAGTCCCTCGAGATGTGTCTGGCCGAACTCGGGTACGAGGAGTGGCCCGAGCGTCAGGAGCGGGCCCGGGCCGAGGGCCGGCTATTGGGCCTGGGCTTCGTGTGCTTCTCCGAGCGCACCGGTTACGGGACCCCCGTGTTCGCCGGTCGGGGGATGGCCGTGACCCCCGGGTTCGACACCGCGGTCGTCGCCATGGACCCCACCGGTGGGGTGACGGTCACCACCGGGGTCAGCGCCCACGGCCAGGGTCACGCAACCACCTTCGCCCAGATCGTGGCCGACCGGCTGGGTGTCGAGCCCTCCCGGGTCAGGGTCATCGAGGGGGACACCGACGCCGTCCCCTTCGGCTGGGGCACGTTCGGGAGTCGCAGCATCGTCATCGGTGGCAGCGCCGCCCACCGGGCCGCCGGAAGGCTGGCCGACAAGCTGGCCCGCCTGGCGGCCCACCACCTGGAGGCGGCCCCCGAGGACATCATCCTGGAGGGGGGATCGGCCCACGTGAGGGGCACCCCCGGCCGGTCGGTCAACCTGACGACCCTGGCCCACCAGGCCCACATAGCCGTTCAGCACCTGCCCGAGGGAGAGGAGCCCGGTCTGGAGGCCCGCGACACCTACGACCCTCCCGGGACCTTCTCCAACGCCACCCACGGGGCGATCGTGGAGGTCGACCCGGGTACCGGTGGGGTGACCATCGAGAGGTACGTGGTGGTCGAGGACTGCGGGGTGATAATCAACCCCCTGATCGTCGACGGGCAGGTCCACGGCGGGGTGGCCCAGGGCATCGCCTGCGCCCTGTACGAGGGTCTCGACTTCGACGATGAGGGACAGTGCCGGACCGCCACTCTCATGGACTATCTGGTACCCACCGCCATGGAGATCCCCGATTTCGAACTGCACCACCTGGAGACCCCCTCCGAGCACAGCGCCACCGGGGCCAAGGGCATGGGTGAGGGGGGCACCATCGGGGCACCGGCCTGCGTGGTAAGCGCGGTGGCCGACGCCGTGGCCCACCTGGGCGTGGTCCCCGAGCACATCCCGATATCACCCGAATACCTGGCCATGGCCATCGCCGGGGCCCAGGACACCTCGAGACCGGGGGAACACACGTGAGCACCGAACCCGAGCCCGAATCAGTGACCGTCGAGTTCACGGTCAATGGCGAGACCCGGAGGGTGGACATCCCACCCCGGCGAACCCTCGCCGACGTGCTCCGGGAGGACCTCCACCTGACCGGAACCCACCTGGGTTGTGAGCACGGTGTGTGCGGGGCGTGCACGGTGATCGTCGACGGTGATCCGGTCCGCTCCTGCCTCATGTTCGGGGTCCAGGTCAGCGGGGCGGAGATCGAGACCGTCGAGGGTCTGGCCCTGCCGGACGGATCACTCAACGATCTGCAGCGCTCGTTCTCCGAGCACCACGGCCTCCAGTGCGGGTTCTGCACCCCGGGGATGCTCATGTTGGGCACGGCCTACGTTCGTCGGGCGGTGGCCGCCGATCGGGCATCGGTCCGTGAGGTGGTTTCCTCGAACCTCTGCCGATGCACGGGATACCAGGGCATAGTCGATGCCGTCTGTGATCTGGTGTGTTCGGGGGGTGAGGCCACCATCACCCCGGATCCCCGGGGTAACGGTGAGGGCGAGGCCCTCGACACCCCCGTCCCGGCCGGGGAGTCATGACCCGGATCGGACACTCGGTTCCCCGTCTGGAGGACCGGAGGCTGTTGACCGGGACCGGACACTTCGTGGACGATCTGCACCTCCCCGGGACGGCCCACATGAGAATCGTCCGCAGTCAGCACGCCCACGGCCGCCTGGTGTCGGTCGACACCTCGGGGGCCGCGGCCCTGCCCGGAGTGGTCCTGGCGGTCGGGGCCCGGGGCTTCAATCGGGTACCCCGGATTCCCATCCGACTGCAGCTCACCGAGGACACCCTCGAGGAGTACCTCCAGCCGGTACTGGCCGAGGACGAGGTGCGCTACGTGGGGGAACCGGTGGCCGTGGTGCTGGCCGAGGACCCCTACCTGGCCGAGGACGCCGCCGAGGCGGTGGCGGTGGACATCGAACCGCTGGAGCCGGTACTCGACGCCGCCGGGGACGGGGCCACCCGGGCCACCACCCTGGAGTTCGGGTACGGCGACATCGGGGAGGCGTTCACCTCCGCCGCCCACGTCGTTGAGATCGAGGTGGCCATCGGTCGGCACGCCGCGGTACCCCTGGAGAACCGGGGACTGGTCGCCGAGCTCGACCCCGACACCGGGGTGCTCACCCTCCACGGACTCACCAAGGTGCCCCACTTCAACCGGCGGGTGCTGGCGGAGATGCTGGGCATGGACCTGGAGCTGATCCGCTTCACCACCACCGACGCCGGGGGAGGGTTCGGAGGCCGGGGTGAGCTCTACCCCGAGGACTGTCTGGCCGCCCTGATGGCCACCCAACTGAGGAGGCCGGTCAAGTGGGTGGAGGACCGCGGTGAGCACCTGGTGGCCTCGAATCACTCCCGTCAGCAGGTCCACCGCCTCCGGGCCGCGGTGACCGCCGAGGGTGACCTGGTGGGGCTGGACGCCGAGATCATCCACGACAACGGCGCCTACATGAGGACCCACGGGGTGACGGTGGCCGAGCTCACCGCCACCATGCTTCCCGGCCCCTACCGGCTGGCGGCCTACCGGGCCCGGGTCGGGGTGATGCTGACCAACAAGACCCCCGCCGGCACCTACCGGGCCCCGGGTCGCTACGAGGGCACCTTCGCCCGTGAGCGACTCCTCGACACCATCGCCGCCGAGTTGGGGATGGAGCCGGTGGAGGTTCGCCGCCGGAACCTGCTGGTGGCCGCCGAGCTGCCCCTCAACCGGGGGCTGGCCACCCTGGGAACCGAGGTGGTCATCGACGCCGGGGACCCCATCGGACTGTTCGAGCGGACCGTCGCCGCGGCCGAATTCGACCGGTGGGGCGGGGGACCGACCGGTCCGGACCCCGACATCCGGAGGGGCCGGGGCATCGGGGTGTTCATGGAGAAGAGTGGTCTGGGTCCCTATGAGACGGCCCGGGCCGAACTGGGGGACGACGGCCGGGTGACCCTGGCCGTGGGGGGAACGTCCCTGGGGCAGGGGATCGAGACCGTCATGGCCCAGATCGCGGCCGATCGCCTCGGTCTGGATCCGTCGGACATCACGGTCATCCACGGTGACAGTGACCGGGTTCCCGATGGGGTCGGATCGTGGGCCAGTCGTTCGACGGTCGTGGGTGGGGTGGCGGTGGCCCGGGCCGCGGCCGGTCTGGCGGCGGAGATCACCTCCCTGGGCGCGTCCCGGCTGGGGACGTCGGCTGAGGCCGCCAAGCTGGACTCGGGCCGGGTGGTCGACACCGCCACCGGGCGATCGGTGGACCTGGCCGAGGTGGCGTCGGAGGCCCGTCGCCAGGGTCGCACACCGGGGGTGGACGAGGTCTTCCACGTGGACCACATGACCTATCCCTACGGGGTCCATCTGGCCGAGGTCGAGGTCGACGCCGGCACCGGTGGGGTGGCCGTGACCCGGTACTTCGTCGGATACGAGATCGGGAGATCGGTGAATCCCCGGTTGGTCGAGGGTCAGCTATTGGGTGGGGTGGCCCAGGGTCTGGGGGGAGCCCTGCTGGAGGAGTTCCGATACGACGAGAACGGCCAGCCCCTCTCGACGACCTTCATGGACTACCTGGTGCCCACCGCTATGGAGGTGCCGGACGGGATCGGACTGCTGGTGAGTGAGGAGTGGCCGGCGGACAACGATCTCGGTGTCCGGGGGGCCGGCGAGGGGGGTATCACCGGGGTCGGGGCGGCGGTGGCCAATGCGGTGGCCGACGCCTTGGGGGATCCCACCGCGGCCCGGTCCCTGCCGGTGGAGCCCCAGCGGGTGGTGCGGGAGCTGGAGGGGGGAGGGACCGGGTGAGTCTCTCCACCCTCGGGTGCCGCGGCCCTGGCCGTGGTCGCCGTCTTCCACGATGGCGTCTCGGTGGTTACCGTCGGGGCTCCCACCGTTCGTCGCCGAGTGCCGACC
>JALSTE010000096.1 GCA_026983855.1 Acidimicrobiia bacterium | reverse complement strand
GTGGGATCGTCTCGATAGCCCTCGTAATAGCGCAGCCGAAGGGCACCGCTCGCCAGGCGTTCGACATTGCCGATCGGTTTCCCTTCGAGGAGAACCGTCAACACATCCGACGCCATCAGGATCCCTCACCGATGATCTGGGCGAGGTCGACCGTCGGTCCATCCGGACCCGCCCGAGGAACGAACGCGACAGCGAGGTCGAGCGCACTCAGCACTGACAAGGCTCGACCCAGTTCGGCCGTGCGCTTCCCCGTCTCGAGCTCTGACAGCCATGGCCGCCCGACACCGGCGAGTGCGGCGAGCTCCACTTGTGACAGACCTCGATCCTTGCGGGCCCGCCTGATCGCTGACCCGAACGCCTTGGTTGTCTGTATCGGTCGCATCGTGTTCTCCTGCTCGCTGACGACGTTGCCGGTCGATGTCATGTCAAGGGGAACTGTCTTCGTGCGAAGACAAAAACAACTTGTCGTCGTTCGGAGACATCGTAGTGGTGTCGCCGTTCGGAGACAACCAAATTCAGTCGTCGTACGACGACAACACCCTGAGAGCCCAAGATGACCTCGTTGTCACTCGGTGGGCATGTCACACCGCGCCGGTGCCCTCGGATTCCGTGCTTCCACCAGCCGATCCGAGCCCCGGCATCTCGCTGGACCACCACATTTCGCCTTGCCCCGGGGCCGGACGGTCGCCGGTTGGGGGATGCATACTTGGGTCATGCCACAGTCGGCGATGGCGATGGGAACAACGGGCCGTCGTCCCCACCACACCCGTGAAGATCCCGCACCGTGACCGGACGTCGCTTCATGGTGGCCCGGAACCCCGACCCCGACTCCTCCCTACCGTTCCTGCTCCACCTGCCGCTGGGCCCCGATGGCCTGGTCCTCAAGGCTCGGGAGACGTGGCCCCGGACATCGAAGGTCTACTGCCACCGGGCGGAGGAGGGGGAGTGGCATGACGGGCTGGAGATCGTCGAGGATCTCCCCGTGCGCTCCTGTGTCCGCCGGGGCGTCGCCGTGGACCTGGTGCTGGACCGCGGCCGGGAGAACCGCAGCCAGTTCGTCTTCACCCGTCTCAAGGGCGGCCGTGAGGGCATCTTCTGGCAGAGTGCCCGGACCACCCGAAAGGCCCGGCCCTCGATCCGGATCCCGGGGCGGCGGGCCTCTTTCCTGGCTGGTTTCACGATCACCGTCGACACCCGCGAGAGGTATCCGTACAAGTTCGCCGGGAAACAGGCCACGACCCTGCGGGCGGCCCTACCCGTGGGCGACTACGGCGTGATCCACCAGGAGGAGGTCCTGGCCCTGGTCGAGCGCAAGAGCCTCGACGACCTGGTGAAGGGACTCAGTGACGGCGGATTGGCCTACCAGATGGCCGATCTGGCCACCCACTCACCCTCGGCGGTGGTGGTCGAGGAACGCTACTCCGGACTGTTCAAGAACAGGTACGTCCAGGGTGGCCGCCTGGCCGATCTCCTCGGTCAGCTCCAGGTCCGCTACCCCTCGGTGCCGATCGTGTTCTGCGAAACCCGCCCCCTGGCCGAGGAGTGGACGTTCCGCTTCCTCGGCGCCGCCCTCGCCCACCACCTCGAGCATCCCGACGAACCAACCGCCCCCCGCCAACGGAGGGAATGACCGTCACTTCGCGAAGGGCGAGGCGACGATGCCAACCGGCCCACGCCGGTGGGGGGAACGACCTCCGTTTCGATGGTGTCGATCAGCCTCCCCGCTGGAGTGGGGAATCAGCTAGGTGCGGACGTCGAGTGTCGCCATCGACCGGCCTTCCCCGGGGGACCCGGGGCCGCGTCGCCTCCCCGGGCTCGGCCTCAGGAGTCGATCCGGCCGATCATCGCCCCCTGGGCCACTCCCACCCCCTCGGCCACGTAGTGGTAGAGGGTCCCCGTGACCGGGGCGTGCACCTCCTCTGACACCTTGTCCAGCTGGGCCTCGGCGATGAGTTGCCCCTCGACCACCGGGGCCCCGTGATCCACGAACCAGGTGGCCACCACCCCCTCGGCCCCCGGATCGTCCCCGGAGGCCAGGGGAAAGGGAATCTCGGTTATCACGACATCAGGTCCCGGACCGCGGCGGCGATCTTGTCCGTGGTGGGCAGGATGGCGTACTCCAGGCTGCGGGCGTAGGGGATGGGCACGTCGGGCACCGCCAGACGCCTCATCGGCCGCTTCAGCAGGGTGGGGTCGGTCTCGGCGATGATGGCCGCCATCTCGCCGGAGAGTCCGAAGCTGCGGTAGTCCTCGTCCACCACCAGTAGGCGGCCGGTCTTGGCCACGGAGTTGAGTACCGCCTCGCGGTCCAGGGGTACCAGGCTGCGAAGGTCCACCACCTCCACGCTGATCCCCTCCCCCGCCAGTTCCTCGGCCACGTCCAGGCTGTGTTGCACCGACAGCGAGACGGTCACGATGGTGACGTCGGTGCCCTCCCGGGCTATGGCCGCCTCGCCTATGGGAACGGTGAACTCCCCCTCGGGTACCTCGGCGATGGATCTGGGGTTCTTCTTCATCCACACCAGACCCTGGGCCCCCTTGTGGAACAGGTACAGCACCGGGTTGTCGTCCTGGATGGCCGAGGCCATCAGCCCCTTGGAGTCGTAGGGATTGGAGGGGATCACCACCTTGAGGCCGGGCAGGTGGGCGAAGGTCCCCCACAGGCTCTGGCTGTGCTGGGCGGCGTCGGAGTAGCCGGCCCCCGTGGCCGACATGAGCACCATGGGCACGTTCACCTCCCCTCCCGACTCGTAGTGGATCTTGGCCATGTGATTGGTGATCTGATCCATGGCCACTCCGTAGAAGTCGATGAACATCAGCTCCACCACCGGCCTCATACCCTCCACCGCGGCCCCGATCCCGGCCCCGATGAAGGCGGTCTCCGATATGGGGGTGTCGATGACCCGCTCGGGCCCGAACTCGTCGTACAGCCCGGTGGTGGATCCGAAGATCCCCCCGTAGGGCCCGACGTCCTCGCCCATGACGAAGACGTCGTCGCTCTTGCGCATCTCGATGGCGATGGCCTCCGCCATGGCCATGGCGGCGGTGATCCGCCGGGTTGGTGTGGTCGTTGCGGTCATTTGCTGTTTCCTCTCGGTCCTCAGTTGTGGGTGGTAGGTCGTCTCGTGTCGGCGTATCCCCGCCGGGTGCCCATCTCCGGTGTGGTTCCCCGGGGTATCGGCCGGTGGCGGTGGTCGGCGTGTCCCCCGGGTGCCCGTCTCCGGTGTGGTTCCCCGGGGTGTCGGCCGGTGGCGGTGGTCGGCGTGTCCCCGCCGGGCGCCGGTCTCCGGTGTGGTTCCCCGGGGTGTCGGCCGGTGACGGTGAACGAATCCCCCGCCGGTCAGGCGAACACGTCCCTCAGGGCGTCCTCGGGCGGGGGGACCGGACTGTCGCGGGCGAACTCGATCGCCTCATCGACCTCAGCGGTGGCCGCCGCCGAGATCTCCTCGACCCGTTCGGGGGTCAGTTCTCCCGTCTCGAGCAACCGGGCCTCATAGGCGGGGATCGGATCCCTCTCATCGAGGGTCTCCAGCTCCGCCCCCCGGTAGGCCTGGGCGTCACCCTCGAAGTGCCCCCACAGGCGGACGGTGTGAACCTCCAGCAGACTGGGGCCCTCACCCCTCCGGGCCCGGGCCACGGCCGCCCCCGCCGCCTCCAGGACGGCGTCGGGGTCGTTGTGCTCCACCCTCACCCCCGGCATGCCGTATCCGGCGGCCCGATCGGCATTGGAGGGTGTGGCCGTCGAGTGGGACCGGGGGACCGAGATGGCCCAGTCGTTGTCCTCGATCACGAACACCACGGGGAGGTTCCACAGGGCGGCCAGGTTCAGCGATTCGTGGAAGGCGCCCTGGTTGGCGGCCCCCTCCCCCGCCACGGCCACGGCCACGTGGTCGGTGCCCCGGCGCTTCATGGCCATGGCCTGTCCGCAGGCCACGGGATAGCCCTGGCCGATGATCCCCGAACACGAGAAATGGTGGCTGGGATCGAACAGGTGCATGTGGCCGCCCTTGCCGTGGCAGAGGCCGGTGGTACGACCGTAGATCTCCGCCGCCAGCCTCTTCATGTCCACCCCGTGGGCCAGGGCGAAGTGGTGGGGTCGGTGGGTGGCGGTTATCGCGTCATCGGCGGTCAGGTGGGCGCTGACCCCCACCGCCACCGGTTCCTGCCCGGCGGAGAGGTGCATCTCCCCCGGTATCAACCCCGCTCCTATGTCCCACGCCGGGCTCTTGTCGGCGTGGTACTCCTGCAGGATCCGGGCCTCGAATTTCCGGATCCTGACCATCCCGGCGTACAGGTCGGCACGATCGGGTGTCGTCATCTCATTCTCCTCGCTCTCGTCAACGGTTGTTCGCTGTGTCTCTGTGGTGCGGTCTCCGTGGTGCGGTACCCCGGC
>JALSTE010000095.1 GCA_026983855.1 Acidimicrobiia bacterium | reverse complement strand
CTTGCGGCGCCCCGGGGGTTGGGCGCCAGGTTCCCCTCAGTCGTCGACCTCACCGGCGTCGGCGGTGGGGTGCCCGGCGGCGGGAACGTCTCTGGGGGACCTGTCAACGATAGGGGGCGGGGACCCGATTCGGACCGGTACGGCCGAGTCCCCGCCGGGCCACCAGTCGACGGAGCTGAGCCGTTTACCCCTTCCGCTGCGTCGGTCCCACCACAGGGCCAGGCGCCGGGCGGGCCCCGCCGCCAGGCGAGCCCACAGCCGGTCCCTCCACGAGGTGTGGTCACGGGTGTAGGGGCAGACCCGGATGCAGACCGAGCAGTCGCTGTTGATGCGGGCCCAGTAGCCGAAGCAGGCCTCCCCGTCCACCGTCCACTTGGTGACCCCCGCCATGTTCGAGCGGTTGTGGCGGTGGTCGGTCGGTTCGCCGTCGGGGATGGCGCCGGAGGGACAGGCCTCGGTGCAGGCCCGGCAGATCCGGCACATCTCCTCCACCCCGAACCGGATTGGTTGGTCGTGGGCCAGGGGGAGGTCGGTGAAGATCTTCCCGAACCTCACGTTCGGTCCGTACTCGGGGGTGATGACCAACCCGTTGCGCCCGTACTCCCCCAGTCCGGCCTTGATGGCGTAGGGGATGGCCAGGGCGGTGTCGTTGAGGGTGGGGACGGCCCGGTATCCGAGGTTGCGGATGTACTGGGATATCCCGAGCAGGACGATGACGTCCTGGGAGTAGCCGATCCCGGTGGCGGCTCCGGCCAGGGCCGAGGGGGCGGTGGCTATCAGGGAGGGATCCATGGCCTGTCCCACCACGATGACGTGGGCCAGGGCGGGGTCCATCGGGTTCGGTTTGGGACCGTCGGACATCCGGGAGTAGCGGTGGGAGTAGAGCCACCTCTCGTCGGCGGCGGTGACCCCCACCAGATCGGCCCCCAGGGCCCGGGCCACCTGTTTGATCTCGGCCGCCGCCTGGTCGGGATCCTCGGTCTCGGTCCTCTCGTCGGAGGCGGGTCTGAGCACACTCAGGGGATCCAGGAAGCCCTCCCGGCGGTCCTCGTCCTCCTTCAACTCGGCGAAGATGTCGGCCCCGTGCCAGGCGGCGTTGCGCAGGGCGTAGTCCTTGCGTCGGAAACCCCGGGCCCTCCGCCACTCCTCCAGGGGCTTCCGGTAGGACATGAAGAACCGTTCGGTGGCCTTGGAGCGGACCTCGTCGTCCCACCAGGAACGGTTGAAGACGTCGTCCACCTGATTGAAGCGCCGGAAGCGGGCGGGCTCGATGCGCCAACCGGCGTCCGGCCGGTCGTCGGGTCTGGTGGTCGGGAAGCGTCTCCTCGTCCCCATACCACCAGTAGACCACGGTGTCGGCCCCCGCACGCCGGGGACTCCGCGCCGTGGTCGTCGTCACCGGGGCAGCAGTGCCCGGGCCAGGGGCGGGTTCACGGAGTTAGTTCGAGGGTGAATATCCCGGGTTCGTTGGTGTTGGAGTCCGTGAGGAAGAACATGGCCAGGTCCTGGCGGCCGTCACCGTCGGCGGCGGTCTCGAAGCGGAGACGGAACTGGGTCCGCGATGATCCCGAGGCGATGTCGGAGCGGACCAGGCGGGTGACGTCACAGGTGAGACCACCGTCCCCGACCCGTTCACAGCTGACGGTGTCACCGTCGGGGGGCAGGTCGAACACCCGGGGGCCGAAAGTTTCATAGGCGACGGAGTCGGCCACGATCCCACCCAGATCGGCGAACGGGGTGCCCGAGACCCTCAGGGCGTCGCTGGAGAGCACCGCTCGCCCCGGTTCGGCCACGCCGGAGGGCAGGGTGAAGGTCAGGAAGAACTGCACCCCGTCTCCCTCGGGGAAGCGTGAGTTGAGGTTGTCCCCCGTGAACAGCCCCGTCCCCATTCCGGCGAACCCCCTCGGGGTGTGGCCCTCCATCGATCCCCCCTGGTTCTCCAAACGGAGTGGCCCCCTGCCCGCGGGCCCGGGGGTCGGCCCATTGGCGCCGGGGGGGACGGTGGCGTCGTTCCCCGGGGAAGAGCAGGCGGTGACCAGCAGGGCGATGGACACCAGGAGGGGTCCGAGCCGGCCGGTGAGCCGACCCATGTGGCGACTACCCGGTGCCATCGAGAATTCCCTCGGCGTCGTAGCGGGCGACGGTGACCTCGGAGGGAGTCAGAAGCGTCCCGTTGGTGCCCGAGAACATCAGACGGGAGGCATCGTCGGGCTCGTGGTGGAGACCCAGGATGTGGCCTATCTCGTGGCTGGAGACTCTCTCGTCGTGCACCGACGGATCGTCGGTCACGAAGAACACCCGGGACCCTTGGGGGGTGAAGCCGTTCACCCCACCCAGGAAGGAGACGTAGAAGCCGTTCACGGCCCCGGGATCGGGCACCTCGAAGCGGTCTCCAGCCGCCCGGAGGAAAGAGGCGGAACGGCCCTCGGCCAGGTCGCTGATCATGTCCCTCGGAACCTCGATGGTGTGGACGACCACCGGTTCGAAGACGATTCCCGAGTCGTTCCAGATCTCCTGGATCCCCTCGGCGATGGTCCGCAATCCCCTCTCGTCGCGGCCCGACGACAGCGAGGAGCCGGTATCGGAATCGGAGTCCCGGACCACGTAGAGCGACAGTGGAAGTGAGATTCTGGCGGTGGTGATGCTCGTGGGACCGGGGGCCGGCCCCGCGGTCTCCCCGGCGGCCCGGATGGGGCCACCACAGGCCGCGAGGGCCAGTGCCACACCCAGGCCCAGGAGATGAAATCGGCGCACCAGGGCGGAACCCCCGCAGATCGGTCCCTGTTCCCGCCGGGTTCGGGGGGCCTCGTGAGGAGCCGACTCCGAATTGCAGCGGTCATTTCACCTGGAGTTCACCCGGGGGTCGGGAGGGGTTCACCCCGGGTCCGTAGGTTCTGGTCGAACCGGATCAGACGGATCCGGAGATACCCAGAGGAGATGAAGGTGACACGACCCCGTAGTGGGCTCGGATTGGTGGCGGTGCTGATGGCCCTGGCCCTGGTGGCCGCGGCGTGTGGCGGTGGAGGCGGCGGGGAGTCCCCCGCCGCTGGAAGCGGGGACTCGGGCGGTGCCGCGTCCGCTGGCGATTCGGGTGGCGCCGCCTCCGGTGAGGTGAACATCTCGGGCTCATCCACCGTGGAGCCGGTGTCGGTCCGGGTGGCCGAGCTGTTCGAGAGCGTGAATCCCGACGTCGTGGTCAACGTGGACGGTCCCGGTACCGGCGATGGTTTCGTGCTGTTCTGCGACGGCGAGACCGACATATCCGACGCCTCCCGGGCCATCAAGGACTCCGAGGCGGAGACCTGCGCCTCCAACGGGATCGAGTACGTCGAGCTCAATATCGGGATTGACGGATTGGCGGTCATGACCGGTCCGGGCAATCCCCTCGAGTGTGTGAACTTCGCTGATCTCTACGCCCTCACCGGTCCGGAGTCGACCGGGTTCCGGAACTGGAAGGACGCCCAGGCCCTGGCCTCCGAACTGGGATCCAGCACCGAGTTCCCCGACGCCCCGCTGGACATATACGGCCCGGGTGAGGAATCGGGCACCTTTGACACCTTCGTGGAGTTCGTGATCGACAAGCCGGCCGAGGAGCGGGGTCAGGACGGCACCACCCGCCCGGACTACAACGCCAACGCCGACGACAACGTGATCGTCCAGGGCGTGGAGTCCTCCGACACCTCCCTCGGGTGGGTCGGATTCGCCTACGCCGAGAACGCCCCCAACGTCAAGCTCCTCAAGGTCGATGGCGGGGACGGGAACTGTGTGGCCCCCACGGCCGAGACCATCGCCTCGGGGGAGTACCCGCTTTCCCGTCCCCTGTTCATCTACCCGAACACGGCCCGGGTGGCCTCCAACCCGGCGGTGAAGGCCTACGTGGACTTCTACATGGCTGACGGACTGGACAAGGCGGTCGCCGAGGTGGGCTACGTGGCCCTGTCCGATGAGGCCAAGGCCAAGACCCGGGCCGCCTGGGAAGCGGTTTCCTGATCCCGTGGCCCACACCCTCACGGCCAACGCCCAGACCACAGGCGCCGCGGGTTCGCTGCAGGCCCGCAGCCGGACCCGCGGCGCCGCGGCGGGGGTGGCGGCCTTCGCAATCGGAGGGCTGGTCACGTCGTGGCTCCTGATAAGCAACCCCCTGCTGCTTCCCCCCGCGATCCTGTTGTCGGTCGGACTGATCCTGGGGGCCCGGCGCCTGCTCCCCGGGGGGGAGACGGCCCCGGGTCGCTCCCCCGTCTCCGCCGAGATACTGGCGGGTACGGGGCGGCGGGCCTTCAAGGAGGGGTTCTGGAAGGGAATTCAACTCGGGGCGGCCCTGGTGAGCCTGGCGGTGTCGGGCCTGATCGTGTTCAGTCTGGCCCGGGAGGCCTTCACGTTCATGGCTCGGGTCGAC
>JALSTE010000094.1 GCA_026983855.1 Acidimicrobiia bacterium | reverse complement strand
CGTTGGTGACCACCGCCAGGCGTCGGGCCCCGCCCATCCGAGAGGCCAGGGCCAGGACGGTGGTGGAGGCGTCGAAGGCGATGGCCCCCGTCTCGGGGACCAGGGACAGGAGCTTCTCGGCGATCAGGGCCTTGGCCCGGGCGTTCCGCCGGTGTCGCTCGGGGAATGAGCGGGGGCCCAGGGGCCGGGCCCCACCCCTGACCCTTCTCAGCACCCCCAGGCGTTCCAGCTCCTCGAGATCTCGACGGATCGTCATCTCCGACACCCCGAACTGGTCGGCCAGGTTCCTGACCCGAACCAGACCGTCGTGGTCCAGGGACTCGCGAATGATCTCCTGGCGCTCCTCGGCGTCCACTGGCTGATCCCTGGGCTGGCCCATGCGGCCACACCGTAGCGTTGGCCATCGCTGGATCTCATGTTGACCGCCACAAAGCGACCCCGGCGTCAACCAGCGACGACCCGGCACCGGACTGACAAGGGCCCCCGCCGTGCCCGCATTTCACAGCGTCCGCGAGGGTCAACCCGGGTCCCAGGGATCCCCCTCGAATCGAAATGGACACGGGGAGTCGGCCCCCGCTGACCGGACCGGGGTGTCACCCCGGCCCGAACCGCCGACATGGTCCACCCGCATCAGTGACGCGATCACCAATCACCAGAGCCGATGATCGGTCCGGTCGCCGATTCGGCTTCGACCACGTTCCCCTCCGGTGGAACAGGCAGCGGCCTCCCCCCTCAGAACCCGGCCAGATCCCGGAGTCGACCGGGGTCCACCACTGACACCGTGGATCCCTCCACCTCGATCATCCCCCGGGCCACGAGGTCGTGGAGCAATCGGTTCAGGGTCACCCGGGTCATGCCCAGCTGAAGGGCCAGACGCTCCTGGGGAGAGGGCACGGTGATCGGAACCCCGAGGTCGGTGGTCATCACCAACCACCGGGCCAGACGGGCGGCACTGGACCGGATGGCCACGTCGATGAAGGAGGTCCGGGCCAGACGGGCGGCGGCGGCGACCTTGGCCAGGGCGTGCCCCTGGGCGGCCGGGTTGGCGCTGACGGCCTCTCGCACCGCGACGAAGGGAATGGTGCACCACATGGCCAGGGTGTCGAGGGCCACCGACGCCGGGTGTCGTGACTCGGCGAACATCGTCACCTTGTCGATGACACTGGGCGCCAGCCATCGGGCCGTGACCACCCTCCTACCGGTCACGGCCACGCAGGTGCTGGTGGCCTCACCCATCAGCAGCACGTGAAGCAGGCCGGTCGGATCTCCCTGCATGACGAGAGTCTCACCGGCTTCGCCGGTCCGTACCCGGGCCCTTCCCCACAGCTCGTCGCGGACGCCACCGGGCAGTGCGGCCATGAGGGGCACGTGATCGAAAACCGATCGCGCCCCACCTGTATCGGTCGATACTGCGCCACCCACGTCCACCATCGTATGTTCGACCGATGATCACACTCGAACTGACCTTCACCCCCACCGAGGATCGCCTGGAGGCCCGACCGGCCCATCGCCAGATCCTCGAGCGTCTGCACGGTGACGGCACCTTGATCGCCGCCGGTCCGTGGTTGGACGACTCCGGGGCCCTGCTTGTCTTCGACACCGACCGGGACGCCGTAAACCGGGTGATCGCCGAGGACCCCTACTACCGGACCCGGGGAGTCACCATCGCGTCCATCCGGGAGTGGACACCCATAGTCGGCCCCCGCTGACCGGAACGGGGCACCACCCCGGCCAGGGACCCCAGTCCGCCAGCCGACACGCCGAGCGCGCCATCCCGGGGCCCTTCCCCCGGGTCGCTGACCACGGACTCTCGGTGTGGCGGGGGAAGGTCAGCCGGTCAATCGGAGCAGGATCAGGCCGGCCAGGGAGATCAGATCCGCCTCCTCCACCCCGGGATCGACGGTGGTGACGCTGTACTGGATGCCCCCGACGAGCACCGTCACCTTTCCCGGACACACGAAGGACCGGTCACCCAGATCGGCGGAGGGGCACTCCTCCTCCTGGCCCGGGGCCAGGATCGGCTCATCGGTGGTGGCCAGACTCACGATCGCCGTCCCCCCGCCCCAGTCGCAACCGGTGAATGGCCCCGCCGGCTCCGTGGGCTCGGGTGAGACCACCTTGCCGGTCACGGCGGACAGATCATCGGGGGTGAGCAGCAGGCAGGGATCGATGTCCGAGCCCGACTTCACACCCCCGCTCCCCGAGACTTCCCGCCCCCCTTCACCACAGTCGTAGGTGACGATTCGACCCGCCGGACCCCGGGCCTGGACGATCCGGAGTCCGTTGCGGTCCGAACGCGGCTCGAGCGGCAACTTCATGGTCACGAACCAGTTGCCGCCGACCAGGAAGGACCACTCACCCTCGAATCGGGAACAGGCCGCCTCCTCCGTCTCCGAGAGCGCCGAGCCAAGTTCGGCCGAGGACTCGAACCATTGGATCTCGCCCGTGTCGCCGCAGGCCAGGGTCACGTCGGCCGGGGTGGGGAGTTCCAGTAACGGACCCTCGGAGGGTCGGCATCCGCTGAGACCCAGGGTGTCCGCCAGCTCCTCCGCCGAGGCGAAGACGATGCCGGAGACCGGATCCTCAGATTTCCCCGTCTCCCCCGAGGAGGAGGCCGACGACCGGACCGAGGTGGAGTCGGCGACCGAATCGTCAGGACCACCCGAACACGACGCCACCATCAGGGCGAACGCCACCGCCATCGCCATTACCGTCTTCACTCCCCGAACCCCCCTTCAGGAAAAATATGGCAGGACGACCCCGCGCCTTCAAGGGTGCCCGCCGCCTCACCACAAACGAATCTGGGCTGCTTCGGAGTCGTCCCACAACCACTGGCCGGTTCCCGGCAGCGAACACCGCCACCAACCCGATTCCCGCCCCCACGAGGGCGGAAGGACTCAGCGCGGACCGAGGAGGTCCCACCTGTTCCCGGCGACATCCACGAAGACGGCCACACGACCGTAGGGCTCGTCGCGGGGTTCACCCAGGAACTCGACATCCTGATCGAGCATCCGGCGGTAACTGGTGTCAAAGTCCTCCACGCGCAGAAACAGACCCACACGCCCGGCGAACTGGTTCCCAATCCCCGACCGCTGACCCTCCCCCTCAGCGCGGGCCAGCAACAGGCCGGTGACGGCGCCGGGAGGGCGGACGACGACCCACCGTTTCGCCCGCCCATCGTTGGTGAGCGCCGGCGAGTCCTCGACCAGTTCGAAGCCCAGTACCCCCACGTAGAAACCGATGGCGCGGTCGTAATCGTCGACCAGCAGCGTCACCTGCTCCAGGTGCATGGCGCGAGTCTAGGTTCCCGGAGGATGCCCGGGCCCCGCCCATGCTCCTGCGGACGACCGAATGGGCGACCCCCCAGGCCAGTGGATCCACCGCCCCGGTGGGCATCGAGATCACGCCTTCAGGACATGGGTGGGCGGGATGATCGTTGGACCCGAGTCTCCCCGACTGGCGAGCCGCCATCAGGCCATGGGTGGGCGGGATCATCTGGTGATTGAACCGGCTGATGCGGCAACTTCGATATTGCGGACATGAACCCCTGCAAGTCCTCACCCTCATCCCGGCGGATCATGGGGCTGATGTTGGTCGTAGCGCTCCTTTCCGCCGCCTGCGATGCGACCGGTGACACCGCCGACCGACGACCGGGTCCGAGCTCCACGTCAACCACCACCCCCTCGACCTCCCGCGCCGCCGGTCGCGATCGGATCCCCACGGGTGAACCGGGTGACGCCACCATCCACGAGCCCGGTTGGTCGACGCCCATCCGCCTCGCCGTCAACGACGACGGTTGGGAGGACTCCCCCTACCTCAGTCGCGACGGCTCCCGGCTGATCTTCTTCCACCACCCCTACCCCGACCTCATAACGGCCACTGAGCAGATCACCGCGGAAATCGTGGCCGACCCGGAGCGGGCCGTGGCCAAGGGGCTGGACGGGAGGATCTACGTGTCGAACCGGCCGTTCGAGACGAAGTCGGTTCACCCGATCTCCTCCGACGGGAGTCCCGCGGCGGAGTGCTGCCCATATGAGACCACCGACGGGAGGCTCTTCTACGCCTCCACGCGGGAGTCCTGGGAGCGGGGCGAGGGCGTTCCCGAGTCGATCTACCTCGACGGCGAGCGTCTCAACGTCTGGGCAGGGCCCGATGAGTCGAACCCCCACTACGTGGAGGCCCTCGACGAGCTCTGGTTCGACTGTCCCGGTGACATCGACATCTGCATCATGCGTGACGCCGCCGCTTCGGATTGGCGGGGAGAGGTGGTCAAGGCACCCTTCCCGGTGAACTCCCGTGATTCGGAGCGGGTCGAGGACGCCATTCCGTTTCTCACCGACGACGGCCGCACGCTCTACATCACCTCCGACCGGGACACACCGGGGAAGATCGCCATCTACCGCCTGCGTCGCCTCGACGAGGCCGGAGAGCAGT
>JALSTE010000093.1 GCA_026983855.1 Acidimicrobiia bacterium | reverse complement strand
CCGTGGGACCAGCAGTGGTCACTGCGCATTCAGCAGGTCCTGGCCTATGAGACCGACCTGCTCGAGTACGACGACATCCTGGACGGCTCCCACGTGTTCGAGGCCCTGACCTCGGAGTTGATCGAGGGGGCCACCGCCGAGATGGAGGAGGTGGCCGCCCTGGGGGGCGCGTTTGAGGCCATCCCCGAACTCAAGGCCCGCCTGGTGGCCTCCCAGACCGAGCGGATGCGCCGAATCGAGTCCGGGGAGCAGATCCTCGTCGGAGTCAACCGATACACCTCCACCGCCGAGTCGCCCCTCTCCGGATCAGGTCAGATCCTCAGGGTGGACCCCGCCGTAGGCGAGCAGATGCGACGCGACGTGGAAACCTGGCGGACCGACCGCGACGACGCCGCGGTCCAACGGGCCCTCGACGACCTGCGGCGGGCGGCGACCGATGGCGTCAACATCATGGAATCGACCATCGCCGCCGCCCGGGCCGGGGTCACCACCGGGGAATGGGCCGGCGCCCTCAGGGAGGTCTTCGGGGAGTACCGGGCCCCGACCGGGGTCTCGGGCGCCGGGCACTCGTCGGAGGGCCTGGGTCTGGTGGCCCGGCGGGTGAGGGCCTGGCCCGGGGGTCCCCCCCGGATCCTCGTCGCCAAACCGGGACTCGACGGTCACTCCAACGGGGCGGAACAGGTGGCGGTGGCGGCGCGCGACGCCGGGATGGAGGTCGTGTACGAGGGAATCCGGGTGACCCCCGAACAGATCGCGGCCACCGCCCGGGACGAGGATGTCGAGGTGCTGGGACTCTCGATCCTCTCGGGGAGCCATCTCGTGTTGGTCCCGGCGGTCATCGCCGCCCTGGAGGAGGTGGGGGTGCGGGTTCCGGTGGTGGTCGGGGGAATAATCCCCGACGAGGACCGCGATGCCCTCCTGGCGGCGGGGGCGGCCGCCGTCTACACCCCGAGGAACTTCGAGTTGGCCACGATCATGGGCGAGATCGCCCAGATGGTGGAGGACCGCCGGACCTGACGGCCCCGGGGTCACTACCGCCTCGACGATGGGGGCGGATCGACCGATTCCGAGCCGGCCGCCCCGACCCCGCCGCGGCGGGAGACCTTCACTCGGCCCTCGCTGGTGCCGATGAGAGGGACCATGGAAAGCTCTGGAACGGCCGCGGGTCTCGACGGTAGGAGCATCGGTGGATTCCTGACGGGAATGGCCGGGCTCGGAATCGGTGTGGCGGGTCTTCTCGTCGAGGGCAGTTTCCTGGCCCTGGCGGCCGGGTTGACCGCGATCCTCTGCGCCGCCGTCATGCTCACCCCCCGCCATCCGCCGGGCCGGACCGCCCCGGCGGAACCCCCGGACAGCGCCGTCCAACTCCCGACTCGGGCCGCGGCGTCACTCTCGGAGGAGGAGAAGGACGCCTTCCACGCCAATCGCGGACTCCTCGGACCGGACTATTTTCCGATCGCCGTCCGCAGCCGGATCAACTCCGCCCGTCGCTTCCTCAAACCGGTCTCGGTGGTGGAGATGAGAATCGTGCCCGCAGGCGGGCCCAACGGCCTCGATGGGGAGACGGTCAACCGAACGGTCGTCTCCGTGATACGGGAGTGCGACACCGCCTGTCTCCTGGGGTCGGGACGGCTCGGTCTGGTTCTGGAGGACACGCCGGAGAACGGCGCGGTGTGGGCGGTGGAGAGGATCCGCCGGACCCTGGCCCAGCTCGACTCCGACTGTCACGTGTGGGCGGGGATCTCCTGCTATCCAGCCCACGCCATGAACGCCGAGGAACTGCTGGCGAGCGCCCGGGACGCCTACTCCCGGGCCCAGGACTGGTCCCAGGATCGTATCGAGGTCGCCGTCAGCGACTGAGTGCTCCGGCGGGAAGAGTCCTCACCGACCCCGCAGGCTCCCCCACGGATCGTCGGGGTCGAAATGGTCGTCATCGTGTCCGAGGGGCCGTCCCGCCCATCTGACCCGACCCGGGGTCTCCGACAGCCGGGCCACCACCCCCTGCATGGGGATGCCGTCAACCTCCACGAAGAGCTCCCGGTGGGCGACGTGGGGATCCCCATCGAGGTCGGCCATGGTCATGACCGGTGCCGCGGCGGCGTCGATCCGGTCGAATTCGGCCATGGCCTCGTCGAGGGTGTGGGCCGCCACCCAGGCGGTCATGGCCTCCTCCACCTCCCGGCGGTTGGCGGCCCGGCCCACGAACGTGGCGAATCGCTCGTCCCCGTCGAGCCCCACCAGGGTCATGACCCGTTCAGCCACCGAGGAGCTCGACGCCGACACGGCCAGCCAACGTCCATCGGCCGTGCGGTAGGTGCCCCGCGGGGTGCTGTAGGGGAGACCCGAGCCCATACGGGGCTGCAGCTCTCCGTGGCGACGCCACACGGCCATGAGGGGACCCATCATCTGCGACATGGACTCCAACAGGGACACGTCGACCACCTGACCACGCCCGGACCTCACCGCCACCATGGTGGCGAAGGCGGCCACCAGAGCGGTCACCTCATCGGTGAGGGCGATCGGCGGCAGTAGTGGTGGACCGTCGGGCTGGCCACTGATGGCGGCCAGGCCCGACATGGCCTCGGCCAGGGTGGCGAAGCCCGGCCGTTGGGCGTAGGGCCCGTCCTGGCCGAACGCCGTCACCCGGGTGATCACCAGTCGGGGGTTGGCCCCGATCAGGTCCTCGGGAATCAGGCCCAGGGCCTCCAGCTTCCCCGGTCGGAGGTTCTCCACCAGCACGTCAGCCTCGGCACACAGCCGTTTCATGGTCGCCAGCCCCTCAGGATCCTTGAGATCCAGGGTTATGCAGCTCTTTCCCCGACCCAGCATCTTCCAGAAGTAGCTGTCGTCATCGGGGTGATCCGACCACCCCAGGCCCCTCAGGGTGTCACCCACCCCCGGGCGTTCCACCTTCACCACCTGGGCCCCGAAGTCAGCGAGGTACCGGGCGCACCCGGGTCCGGCCAGGACGGTGGCCATGTCCACCACCTTGAGGTCACTCAGCGGCATGACCCGTCCCCTTCCCCTGACCACCCCTCACTGGGCCCTCAACGGTAGCGACGGCGGGGCCACCCCCGGGGCTCACCCCACCATCTACCGCTGAACCGCCAGGTCGACTCGTCCCGGGAGGGTCGAGCCGCCGCTGGACGGGGCCACAGCATCTCCAGCGCCGCCACCACGGCCGCCGCCTCCTCCTCGGTGGGAGTCGGTCTGATCGTGACCGGGCCCACACCATCGGCGCCGATCCCCGCTTCACCAGCCATCAGTGGCCGACCGCCGCGGGTTCCACCGGCACGGACTCCACCGGCGAGCGGGTCGCCAGCATCGCCGGCCATCAGAGGGGCACGTTCCCGTGCTTGCGTTTCGGTAGCTGCTCCCGCTTCGAGCGCAGCATCCTGAGCCCGGCCACCACCTTGCGCCGGGTGTCAACCGGATCGATCACGTCGTCGACATAGCCCCGTTCGGCCGCGGCGAATGGATTGGCGAACTTCTCGGCGTACTGCTCCACCAGCTCCTCCCGACGGGCCACCGGGTCGGCGGCCTGCTGCAGCTCCCGGCGGTAGATGATCTCGACCGCCCCCTGGGGGCCCATCACCGCCAGCTCGGCCGTGGGCCAGGCGAACGACAGGTCGGATCCCACCGACTTGGAGTCCATCACCACGTAGGCCCCGCCGTAGGCCTTGCGGGTGATGATCTGAATGCGGGGGACGGTGGCCTCGCAGTAGGCGTAGAGCAGCTTGGCCCCGTGACGGATGATGCCCCCGTGCTCCTGGTCGACCCCGGGGAGGAATCCGGGTACGTCGACGAAGGTGAGGATCGGGATGTTGAAGGCGTCGCAGAACCTCACGAATCGGGCCGCCTTCTCCGAGGAGTCGATGTCGAGCACCCCGGCCAGGGCCATGGGCTGGTTTCCCACCACCCCCACCGGATGTCCCTCAACCCGTCCGAAGCCGCACAGGATGCTGTGGGCCCAGTTGGCGTGGTACTCCATGAACTCGCCCTCGTCGAGCACCTCGGACACCACCGCCGCCATGTCGTAGGGCATGTTGGCGCTCTCGGGGATGACCGTGGCCAGCGAGGGACAGTCGCGGTCGGGATCGTCGGCGGATTCGATTGCCGGGGGCGACTCCAGGTTGTTCGACGGCAGGAACCCCAGGAGGTAGCGCACCTCATCCAGTACGGCCTTCTCGTCGTCGGCGACGAAGGTGGCGACCCCCGACTTGGAGGAGTGGCTGACCGCCCCGCCCAGTTCCTCGAGGGTGACCTCCTCGCCGGTGACGGTCTTGACCACATCGGGTCCGGTGATGAAGAGGTGTGACGTGTCCCGGACCATGAAGATGAAATCGGTCATGGCCGGGGAGTAGACCGCACCACCGGCACAGGGGCCCATGATCACGCTGATCTGGGGGATCACCCCCGAGGCCCGAACGTTGCGCCGGAAGATGCCCCCGTAGGAGGCCAGGGACACCACCCCCTCCTGGATGCG
>JALSTE010000092.1 GCA_026983855.1 Acidimicrobiia bacterium | reverse complement strand
GGTGACCGGTGACGGCCGCCGGGTGCCGGCGGCCGAGGCCCGGCACCTCCCTCCCTGCGAACCCACCAAGATCCTGGCCGTGCATCTCAACTACGTCAGCCGGGCCACGGAGTTCAAGCGCTCCCTGGAGGGGGAGACACCCAACTTCTTCCAGAAGCCTGTCAGCTCCCTCAATTCCCACCGGGGCCACCTGATCCGCCCGGCGGACTGCCAGTGGCTGAACTACGAGGGCGAGATCGCGGCCATAGTCGGCCGACCCATGCGCAACGTGGCCCCCGATGACGTCTGGGACCACCTGGCCGGGTTCGCCCCCGCCAACGACGTGGGGGCCCACGACTTCCGCGACACCGACCTGGGTTCCATGCTGAGGGTCAAGGGCCAGGACACCTTCTGCCCCATCGGTCCGGGGATCGTGTCGGGCGTCGACGTCAGGGAGTCCACCCTGCGCACCTACGTGAACGGAACGATCGTCCAGGCCGCCCCGGTTTCGGAGATGGTCTGGGGCATCGACTACCTCCTGGCCGATCTGTGCCGCCACATCACCCTGGTGCCCGGCGACGTGGTGCTCACCGGAACCCCCTGGTACTCCCGTCCCATGGACGTGGGCGACGTGGTCGAGGTCGAGGTCGAGGGGCTGGGCCGTCTCAGCAACGTGGTGGTCGAGGGACCGGCCCCCATCCACGAGGTCGGTCACCAGCCGACCAGCTCCAAGACGGTGAGGGCAGTGGCCATGGGCAAGGACTACTTCCGGGCCAAGAACCAGGGCCTGGGTCTCACGGCCCGGGACTACTTCGCGGTCCGCGACGAGTACCTGCGGCACAACCGGGCCGAGGGCCCCCAGCCCCTCCCCCGGCCATGAGGCCCGGACCCCCCGCCGACGGGCCGCCCGGGGCGGGATCACCACGAATCAACGAGGTCGGTGTCCACGCCGACGCGGTGGCCGAACTCATCGAGCGGGCCCGGTCCACGGTTCCCTTCTACGCCGAACACCTGGGCCGGACCCGATCCCCGCTGCTGGCTGACCTGCCGACGTTCAACAAGGCCGATCTGGCCGGACACGGCCGCTTCCCCCTGCTGTCCGTACCCCTTTCGGAGTGCCACCGGGTGTCGGCCACCTCGGGGACCACCGGCCCGCCCCTGTTCTTCGGCTACGACGAGGCCGACTGGGCCGACGTACACGACCAGTACGCCCACATCGGGCGCACCATGGATCTTCGCCCCGATGACACCCTGCTGAACATGCTGGGGGGAGGGCTGTGGGTGGGTTCGCCCTCCCTGGAGGCCTTCGCCCACGCCAACGGCCTCGGACTGGTCTCCCCCGGCCCCACCGGACCCGACCAGCTGTTCGACTGGCTGGGAGACATGCCCCTCACCCTCCTGGCCGCCACCCCCAGCTACATGAGGCTCCTGGTCGAGAGGGCCGAGGCCGGGGGGATCGACCTGGCCGGGGGGCCCCTGCGCATGGGCCTCCTCGGGGGGGAGGGCGCCACCCCCGCCCTGCGCCGTCGGGTGGTCGAGGCCATGGGTCCCGATTTCGTCTGGCAGGAGCTCTACGGTTCCACCGAGACCGGCGGACCGGTACTCGGGTGGGGTCCCCCCTCCGACCCCCTGGCCGGACACCTGCTCATCAACACCTGGGCCTTCGTGGTGGAGATCCTCCACACCGACCGCGACGAGCCGGTCGAAGCCGGGGAGGTGGGCGAGATCACCATCACCGCCCCCTACCGTCGGGCCTGTCCCCTGATCCGCTACCGCACCCGCGACCTGGCCCGAACCGTCGACACCGTCGATCCCAGTGGCTTTCCCCGGATATCCAGCCTGGTGGGCCGGATCGACGACGCCCTCAAGGTCAGGGGGGCCCTGGTCTATCCCTCCGTCGTGGAGGAGATCGCCGTGGAGCACCTCGAACCCGGGGCCGAGTGGCGGATCCACCTCACCCGCGACGTCGGGGGTCTCGACGTGATGCGTATCGAGGTCGAGCACACCGACGCCGAGTTCATCGAGGAGCTGGGCCGGATCATCCACCACCGGATCAAGGTCCGCCCGAGGATGGAGATGGTGGAGCCCGGGTCCCTCGAACGCTTTGCCGGCAAGGCCCGCCGGGTGAGGGACGACCGACCCCGGGACTGACCGCCGACTCACGCCTGACCCAAAGCGAACCTCGGACCGTGGGACCATGTCCCGATGGCCTCAACCATCCCCGAGGAGCAGACCGGGCCGCCGGATCAGGTGACCCTGCCCCGGGGTCGGACCGTCGAGCTGGCCGGTAGGGGATCTCTATTCACCCGGCAGGGGGGCCCGACCCGAACCGGTACCGGATCACCACCGGTGGTCCTGCTCCACGGGTGGGGGGCCACCGCCGATCTCAACTGGTTCAGCTCCTACGGGACCCTGGAGGGCGAGTTCGCCTTCCTCGCGCCCGATCTTCGGGGTCACGGTCGGGGCATCCACGATGGGCGGGTGTTCCGCCTCGCCGACGCCGCCGACGATGTCGCGGCCCTGATCACCACCGAGCTGGGCCGCCCGGCGATCGTGGTCGGCTACTCCATGGGCGGAACGGTGGCCCAGCTCCTCTGGCGCCGCCATCCCGAGTTGGTCTCCGGCCTGGTCCTGTGCTCCACCGCCGCCAACTTCCGGTCCAGTCGCCGCGAGCACCTGTTCTTCTCCGCCGTGTCCCTGACCGCGGCCCTGGCCCGTCTGGCCCCCGGAAACATCCGGTCCGACGTGGCCTGGTGGGTCATGTCCAACCGGGGGGGACGCGAGCTCCGCCAGTGGGCGATCGCCGAACTGGAGGGCCACGACTGGCTGCGGATCATCGAGGCGGGCCACGAGATCGGCCGCTTCGACTCCCGGCGGTGGCTCGGCGGTCTGGACGTTCCCGCGGCCCAGATCCTGACCCTCGACGACGAGATCATCCCCCCCGGTCGCCAGGAGGAACTGGCCCGGACCCTCGGACAAGGTTCAACTCTGCCCATTCCCGGGGGTCACTCGGTGTGCATCGAGAACCCCGCCCTGTTCACCTCCACCCTGCTGGCGGCGATCCGCACGGTGGTCGACGGGATCAACCCTCCACCGGCTCACTCAGCAAACGCTCGATCCGCTCCGCCGCCCTGACCACCGCCGATCCGTGGCGTCGACCGGGGTCCTCGGTGATCCGGTCGATGGGCCCCGAGACACTGACCGCGGCGATGACGGTTCCCGACTGGTCCCGCACCGGGGCGCTGACGGACGCCACCCCGCTCTCGCGCTCGGCCACACTGGCGACCCACCCGTCCTCCTCGGCGACGTTCCCGGCCAGGACGTGACCGGCCGATCCCCGGTCGCCGGGCAGGACGGAGCCGACCTCGACGATGGTCCGGAGTTCGGAGGGGGAGTCCAGTGCCGCCACACAGACCCGGTTGTCCCCCTGGGGGACGTAGAGCTGCACCGACTCCCCGGTGTCGGCCCGCAGCCTCTCCAGCTCCCCGGCGGCCAGGGTCGCCAGGGGGAACATGGCCGCCGCCCGACGCCCGAGACCCACCATCCGGTGTCCCAGTACGTAGTGACCGGCGCCGTCCCTCCTGAGCAGACCGTGTACCTCCAGGGCCTGGGCCAGACGGTGGGTGGTCGCCCGGCTGTAGCCGGTCCGCTCCACCAGGCGCGACAGGTTCACCGGACCCTGGGCCACCAGGTCGACGATCGTCACCGCCTTGTCCAGGACCCCGACACCGCTTACACTCTGTACCATCACTCAAGACTGACATCCCAGATAACGGGATGCAAATCGAACGCCGAGGAGTAACCATGGGCCGCACTCTGGCCGAGAAGGTCTGGGACAACCACGTCGTCGCCTCTCCCGAGGGTGAGCCGGAACTGCTCTACATCGACCTTCATCTGGTCCACGAGGTGACCTCTCCCCAGGCGTTCGACGGCCTGCGGCTGTCGGGCCGTCGGGTCCGCCGCCCCGACCTCACACTGGCGACGGAGGACCACAACGTTCCCACCAGTGACGTCGACCTCCCGATCGCCGATCCCGTCAGCCGCACCCAGGTGGAGACCCTCCGCCGGAACTGCGCCGACTTCGGGGTGCCGCTCTACTCCATGGGTGATCCCCGCCAGGGTGTGGTCCACATCATCGGACCCGAGCTGGGGGTGACCCAGCCGGGTATGACCATCGTGTGCGGCGACAGCCACACCTCCACCCACGGGGCGTTCGGGGCCCTGGCCTTCGGGATCGGGACCAGCGAGGTCGAACACGTCCTGGCCACCCAGACCCTGCCCCAGAAGCGACCGGCGACCATGGCCGTCACCATCGAGGGTGAACTGGCCGAGGGGGTCACCCCCAAGGACGTCATCCTGGCCGTCATCGGTCGTATCGGAACCGGTGGCGGTATCGGCTCGATCATCGAGTACCGCGGTCCGGTGATCGAGGCCATGTCCATGGAGGGTCGGATGACGGTCTGCAACATGTCGATCGAGGCCGGGGCCCGAGCCGGAATGGTGGCCCCCGACGACACCACCTT
>JALSTE010000091.1 GCA_026983855.1 Acidimicrobiia bacterium | reverse complement strand
GGTCCCCGGGCCCGGGGATGAACCAATACTGAACCGAAATTCACCGTTGAGGCCCCGACTCAATGTCGGCGAGTCCGCACCCCGGCCGACCCCGGTAGGCCAGACCTGTCTGTACCGTGGTGGCAATGGCACGCCGCACCAAGATCATCGCCACCATCGGCCCCTCGTCATCGGATGCGGACACCCTCCGCTCGATGATGGAGGCCGGGATGGACGTGGCCCGCATCAACCTGTCCCACGGTTCCCTCGACGATTCGCTCTCCCTCTACCACCGGATCCGCTCAGTGAGCCACGAATGGGGTCACCATCTGGGCGTCCTGGCCGACCTTCCCGGCCCCAAGGTGCGCTGTGCCTCGTTCCCCGAGGGCGGTGCCGAACTCATCGAGGGGGAGTTGATCTCCCTGAGGGCCGGCAACGAACACAGTGACTCCCACGACATCGAGGTCGACTACGAGACCCTGGCCCTCGACCTGCACGTGGGTGACCGGCTGGCGTTCGGTGACGGCTCGGTCGTGGCCGTGGTGGAGGACCGCGATGGTGAGTCCCTCAAGGCCCGGGTCGTGTTCGGCGGGCGCCTCCAGGGTCGGCCCGGGCTGCACATCCCCTCGGACCGGTTGAGGCTGACCGCACCCACCGATACCGACCTGAGGCTTCTCGACGCCTTCGTCACCGAGGGGGTCGACATGGTGGCCCTGTCGTTCGTCCGCTCGGCCCACGACCTCCGTCGTCTGGGCGTGGAGCCCGCACCACGGGGGCCGATGGTCATCGCCAAGGTGGAGACCAGGGCCGCGGTCGACAATCTCGACGGCATAATCGAGGCCTCCGGAGCGGTGATGGTCGCCCGTGGTGATCTCGGGGCCGAGTGCCCCATTGAGGAACTGCCCCATCTGCAGAAGGTGATCATCGAACGTTGCATCGCCCTGGGTCGTCCGGCGATCACCGCCACCCAGATGCTGGAGTCGATGATCCGGGCCCCCGTCCCCACCCGGGCCGAGGCCTCCGACGTGGCCAACGCGGTGTTCGACGGTTCCTCCGCCGTGATGCTGTCGGGGGAGACGGCCATAGGCCGGGACCCGGTGAACACGGTCCGCACCATGGCCCGAATCACGGCCCGGGCCGACGAGGAGTTCGACTACGAGACCTGGGCCCAGCGGATCATGAACCTCAGGGAGGACCAGACCCAGAGGGAGGAGGACGTGATCACCGACGCCATCACCATGGCCGCCTGGCGGGTATCGGAGACCCTCGACGCCAAGGCCATCATCTGCCTGTCCCAGACCGGTTTCACCGTCCGGTCCATAGCCCGGTTCCGCCCCACCACCCCGATACTCGGATTCAGTCCCGACCCCCGCACCATCAACCAGCTCACCCTGAGCTGGGGGGCCACACCGGTCCGGACCGGGAACCACGCCACCACCGCCGCCCTGGTGGAGGACGCCCTCAGACTGGCCCGCGACAGCCAGGGGCTCCGGACCGGCGATCCCGTGGTTGTGATCTCGGGGCACTCCACCCGAACCCGGGCCACCGACACCCTCAGGGTGATGCGGATCCCCTGAGCCCGGCCGGCTCCCCCCACCGGCCACCCACCGACACCCTCAGGGTGATGCGGACCCCCTGAGCCCGGCCGGCTCCCCCCACCGGCCACCCACCGACACCCTCAGGGTGATGCGGATCCCCTGAGCCCGGCCGGCTCCCCCCACCGGCCACCCACCGACACCCTCAGGGTGATGCGGACCCCCTGAGCCCGGACAGAATGTGCTCCCGAGCGGCCAGATCGCCCGGGCCGCCCCGTTCGGCCAGCCACTCCGCTATCAGAGCCCGGTGCCCCGGCTCCTTGTTACCGGCGAACTTGAATTTGCCCCGCCAGTTCTCGACCCTGAGTTCCAGTCCCCGGATGGCGGGCAGCAGACGGCCGTAGGGACTGTCGCCGGGTTCGACCCGGTGATGCCCACCCTCGGGTTGGAAGTGCCCCAACTGGGTGTTCAGGATCCCGGCGGTGGCCTCCGGGTCGCGGTCCCCACCCGTGACCCGGGCCTGACATGTGGCCTGTACGGCGGCGTAGTAACTGGTGGGTACGCCCCACCGGGGATCGGAATCGGGCGCCGCCCCCCACGAGGTGGGTACGTAGATCCAGTCGGCCACCACCGACATGATCACCGTCGGGTTCTCGGCCAGTGCCTCGAACACCGGATTGGCCCTCGCCAGGTGCAGCACGAAGGTGTCGTCCCGGGGTCGGAAGACGAAATGTGTGGGCACTATCACCGGTAGACGTTCCCCCCGCCCCGGTGCCACCAACTGTCCGAAGTCGTGCTGGGTCACCAGGGCCCGGCACTGCGGGGTGGTGGCGGCGTCGGCCGGTCTGATCAACATCGTGTCCTCTTGTCCTCCGTGCTGAAATCGGGATCGCCATTCGATACCACGAAGGCCTGGGCCCCACCGGCGATTTCGCTTGCACCGGAAACCCCGGGATCGCGCTCCTCTGCCGGACTGACGGTCATGGACCGGACCGCGACATACTGGCCGGCAGAGTCAGCCGACCCTCGCCGACCCCCGGGGAATCGGGACCCCGGCATCCGGGTTGCGAACCGGTCACCTACAGGAGGGGACACCGTCATGGGAACAGTCGAAGTCGAAATCGAGCCCGACGAGGTCGGGATGTCCGCCGAACGCCTGGAGCGCATCGGCACCCACCTCCACCGCTACGTCGACGCCGGATTCCTGCCCGGGACCCTGGTCTCCGTGTCGCGGGGCGGGCGGGTCGTCTACGTCGACGCCTACGGCCACCGTGAGATCGAGAGCTCGGCCCCGGTGGAGATCGACACCATCTACCGGATCTACTCCATGACGAAACCCCTCACCACCATCGCCGCCATGCAGCTTTACGAACAGGGTCTGCTGGCGCTCACCGACCCGGTGAGTCGTTTCATCCCGTCTTTCTCCGACACCCGGGTGTGGACCGGTGGCTCCGCCGAGGATCCCCAGACCCGGCCCGCGGCCCGGGAGATCACCATCCACGATCTGATGACCCACACCTCGGGCCTCACCTACGGGTTCCTCCACGTGCACCCCGTGGACGCCATGTACCGGGCCGCAGGTATGGATCTGGGCACCTCCCCCGGTGACCTGGAGACCACCGTGGACACCATCGCGTCCCTTCCCCTGCTGTTCGACCCGGGAACCGAGTGGAACTACTCCATGGCCACCGACGTCCTGGGCCGGGTGGTCGAGGTGGTGTCGGGGCGGGGTCTCGACGACTACCTCGGGGCTGAGATCATCGACCCCCTGGGTATGGAGGACACCGCGTTCCACGTCCCCGAGTCGAAGGTCGCCCGGTTCGCCGCCAACTACTTCCCCAAGCCCCCCGACAAGCGGGCCGCCCTCTACGACCCCGTCGCCACCAGTGCCTTCGTCAGCCCCCCGACCTGGCTCTCCGGAGGTGGGGGACTGGTGTCGACCCTCCACGACTATCACCGCTTCACCTCCATGCTGAGGGGCGGGGGTGCTCTCGACGGGGCCCGGATCATCGGCCGTCGGACGCTGGAGTACATGACCCTCAATCACCTCCCGGGGGGAGCCGATCTGAGTGAGGTCGGACGACCGATCTTCTCCGAGGCCCGCTACGAGGGGGTGGGTTTCGGACTGGGCTTCTCCGTGGTGGTGAACCCGGCCAAGGCCGAGGTCACCTGCAGTCCGGGCGAGTTCGCCTGGGGCGGAGCGGCGTCCACCGCCTTCTGGGTCGACCCGGTGGAGGACATCACGGTGGAGTTCATGACCCAGCTCCTGCCCTCCAGCACCCATCCGATACGGCCGGAACTGAAGGCTCTCGTCTACCAGTCGCTGGTCGACTGAGACGGTAGCGGCGCCATCCCGCACTCACGCCCACACCGCAGTCAGGTCCACACCGCGCTAACACCCATCCCGCACTCACGCCCACACCGCAGTCACGCCCATCCCGCAGTCAGGACAGCACCTTGCACGAATTCGACCTGGTCATAGTCGGAACCGGATCGGGCAACTCCATCCCCGGGCCGGAGTTCGACGACTGGAACATCGCCATCATCGAAAAGGGGGTGTTCGGGGGCACCTGCCTGAACGTGGGTTGCATTCCATCCAAGATGTTCATCTACACCGCCGACGTCGCCCTGACCGTGAGGGAGGCGGGCCGGTTCAATCTCGGTGCGACACTGGACACGGTCGACTGGCCGGCGATCGTGGAAAGGGTGTTCGGACGGATCGACCCCATCGCCGAGGGAGGGGAGCGGTACCGAACCGAGGAATGCCCGAACATCACCGTGTTCAGGGGTGAGGCCCGCTTCGTCGACCATCGGGTCCTGGAGGTCAACGGGGAGAGGATCACCGGCCGGCACATCGTGCTCGGTGCCGGGGCCCGGCCCTTCATACCCCCGATTCCCGGTATCGACCGGGTCGACTACCACACCTCCGACACCATCATGAGGTTGCCCGAGCTCCCGCCGCGACTTCTCATCCTGGGGGGCGGCTAC
>JALSTE010000090.1 GCA_026983855.1 Acidimicrobiia bacterium | reverse complement strand
CCCTCGCCACCACCGCGGCGTGGCTGGCCAGACCTCCCCGGGACGTCAGGATTCCCGAGGCGGCCTGCATCCCGTGGACATCCTCCGGTGAGGTCTCCCGGGCCACGAGGATCACCGGGGTGCCCTGCTCAGCCAGGGAGACGGCGCTGTCGGCGTCGAACACCACGACCCCCGAGGCCGCTCCGGGCGAGGCGGCCAGACCCCGGGTGATGACCTCCAACCCCTCCCGTTCGAGGGTGGGGTGCAGCACCTGCTCGAGGTGGGCCGGGGTGATGCGGGCCACCGCCTGGCGGCGGGTGACGTCGAAACGATCATCCTCGGCCATTCGGCACGCCACCTCGAGGGCGGCACGACCGCTCCTGCGGGCGGGGCGGCCCCCAACCAGCATCAGTTCGGCGCCCGTGTGCACGAAGTCGATCTCGGCCAGGTCCGACAGGCTGAGTTCCAGGGCCGAGGCCAGTCCCCCCAGCAGTCCGGCCACGGGTGTGAGAGGTTCGCACTCCGTCAGGGGGACCCGGGCCAGATCGGCCGTCGGTCGGGTGTCGCCCAGGGGTCCGGGTCGGAAGGCCACGGTGACGGTGTCGGATCCGTCGTCGGGATCCCGGCTGAACACGGTGCCGTGGCCTCCACCGGTGCCGGGGGAGACCACGGCCATCCTCTGTATGACCAGGCCCACCCGGCCGGCGGCGGGTCGGGGGCACGAAGCCACGACATGGACGCAGGCCGCCGCCACCTGCTCGGCCACCGGGGCGTCGATGAGGTCGGCCACAACCGGGCCGGCTTCGATCGTCTCCCGGTACCTGCGCAGCACCACGGCCAAGATGTCGGAGCCCGGGCCGGTTCCGCCCTCGTCGCCGGCCAGACGGGACGCCAGATCGTCGATCAGATCCAGGGGCTCGGGATCCATCCCCCCGAGCACGACGCCCAGGGTCCGCAACCGGATCCTCTCGAGGGTGTCGTCGGGGGCCACACCCAGATGGGAGATGACCCGGGGTGGACCCTGGCCGGGGGCCAGCAGTCCAGGGGACAGGGGGCTGGGGCGCACCACCCACATCGAACCGGGATCGAGCCGACCCGCCAGGGCCCCGACCAGGGACTCCCTCGCTCCCGTGGGATCGTCGGCCCCCAGGGCGGCGGCCTCAGGGGCCCCGATCACCAGGGTGGTCGGCACCCCGACACCCCCGGCATCGGAACTGAGACCGACCAGGCGGGCCAGCTCCAGGGCCAGGAGACCGCCACCGGCCGGATCCATCGCGTCCGCGGACGAAGAGTCCGGCGCCGGATCGGTCAGGTCGGTGATCCTCACCGGTCAGCAGACCCGGTTTCCGAGCCGGCCGGCCAGATGACCGACGAGATCGTCGAGGGGGACCCTCACCTGCTCCATGGAGTCACGGTCCCTCACCGTGACCGCCCGGTCCTCGAGACTGTCGAAGTCGACGGTGACGCACAGCGGAGTCCCGATCTCGTCCTGACGGCGGTACCTCCGGCCTATGGCCTGGGTCTCGTCGTACTCCACCTGCCAGTGGGGCTGGAGCTCGGCCAGCACCGCCCGGGCCATGGGCCTGAGGGTGTCCTTCTTAGACAACGGCAGCACCGCCACCTGGTACGGCGACAGACGGGAGTCCAGGCGCAGGACGGTCCGGGTCTCACCCCGCACCTCCTCCTCGTGATAGGCCGCCATCAGGAAGGCCATCATCGAACGGGTGGCCCCGGCGGCGGGTTCGATCACGTGGGGGACGTAGCGGTCCCCCGTCGCCTGATCGAAGTACTCGAGGGCCTGGCCGGAGTGCTCGGCGTGGGCCCGCAGGTCGAAGTCACCCCGGTTGGCCACACCCTCGAGTTCCCCCCAGCCCCAGGGGAACATGAACTCCACGTCGGTGGTGCCCGCCGAGTAGTGGCTCAACTCATCGGCCTCATGGGGTCGCAGCCGCAGCAGGTGGGCGGGGATGCCGAACTCCTGATACCAGCGGAACCTCTCCCCCACCCAGTACTCGTACCAGGTGTCGGCCTCGGCGGGGGGTACGAAGTACTCCATCTCCATCTGCTCGAACTCCCGGGTCCGGAACACGAAGTTCCCCGGGGTGATCTCGTTGCGGAAGCTCTTTCCGATCTGGGCGATGCCGAATGGGGGCTTCTTGCGCGAGGTCAGCAGCACGTTCTTGAAGTTGACGAACATGCCCTGGGCGGTCTCGGGGCGGAGGTAGACGTCGTGGCCGGCCCCCTCCACGGGTCCGGCCTGGGTCTTGAACATGAGGTTGAAGGCCCGGGCCTCGGTGAACGTACCCGTCATCCCGCAATTCGGGCACCGGTCGGGATCCTCCAGCTGGTCCAGCCGGAACCTCTGCTTGCAGTTGGTGCAGTCCACCAGGGGATCGGTGAAATTGGTGAGGTGTCCCGAGGCCTCCCAGATGGCCGGGGGGCTCAGGATGGCGGCGTCGAGGCCCACGATGTCATCGCGGAGCTGGACCATGGACCGCCACCAGGCGTTCTTGACGTTGCGCAACATCAGCACCCCGAGGGGGCCGTAGTCGTAGGTGGAGCGGAACCCGCCGTAGATCTCGGCCGAGGGGAAGACGAAACCCCGGCGCCGGCACAGGTTCACGACCTTGTCGAACAGCTCGGGATCGGGTGAGGGGGTGGGGCACATGGTTGGGGATCGTACCGTCGCCGGTGGCGGTCGCGAAGCTGGTATCCACTCATCCATGGGCCTCCACGACATCGATTCCGAATCCCTCCCCTACGATCCCTCCCGGCTGGAGGCCAAACCCGACCTGGGGGCCGACGCCTACTTCGCCCTGGACATCAGGGCCGGCCGGGTGCTCGAGGTGGAGGAATTTCCCGAGGCCCGCAAGCCGGCCTGGAAGATGAGGGTCGACTTCGGTCCGGTGAGGGGGGTCATGGCCACCAGCGCCCAGATCCGCAACTACGAGGCCGAGGAGCTGGTGGGCCGGATGGTCGTGGGGGTGCTCAACCTGGGTCCCCGCCGTATAGCGGACTTCCGCAGCGAGTTCCTGGTCCTGGGGGCCCTGGATCCCGACGGCACCGTTCGCCTCCTCGAGGTTCCCCCCGGGGTCCGACCCGGTGCTCCCATCGCCTGAACTCGGTACCCCTCAGGCCCGTGCCGATGGTGAGCAGATCCTACCGTCGGGGTACCGACCGCGTGGAGAGGGTGGGCCGGTTACCCCCACAACCGGCCGAGTTCAACCCCCATCCAGCAGATGGGCGGAGCGCAGCCGACGTTCGACGTGCATCTCGTAGAGCCGGGCCACCAGTGACGACACCTCCCGGGTGACGTCGGACTCGGGTACCTCCAGCACCGTGCGCAGACCTCCCCCGAGAGTCGCCCTCATGATGTTCACGGCCTCGGGGGTGACCGGTCTCCCCCCGCGGTGAACGGCGCAGACCACCCCGCCCCGACGGGTGTCGAACGACACCAGTGGCCCCTCCTCCCCCCCGACGACGCAGCGGTCGAGTTCGGGTGAGAAACCCTCGTGGGCCAGCAACTTCAGAAGAAACGCCGGCAGCAGAAGGGGGGCCGGCGACTCCTCCAGGGTCCGCAGGCCCCCCACCAGCATGCGGTACAGACCCGGTGCCCCGCCCCCGTCCTGGGCCGTCTGGTCCACCGCCTCGAGCATGGTCATCGCCACTCCGAGGCGGTCGATGTCCTCCCTGATGGCACGGAAGTGGTCAATCGACTCGACCTGGGTGACGGTGTCGAGGTTCCGTCCGCCGTAGAGCTGGAGGCTGAGGTGGCGGGTGGGTTCCAGGCGGGCGCCGAACCGACTCCGGGTACGGCGAACCCCCTTGGCCACCGCCCTCACCTTGCCGTGATTCTCCGTGACTATGACCACGACTCGGTCGGCCTCACCGAACTTGTGGGTCCGCAGGACGACACCGCGGTCGCGGTAGAGCGCCACCGGGGCCTAGTCGCCGTCCCCGCCGTTGATCCCACCGAATCGGCGCTCACGGGCCTGGAACTCCCGTATGGCGTCGGCCAGGTGCTCGCGCCGGAAGTCGGGCCAGAGGGTGTCGGTGAACACCAGCTCGCTGTAGGCGATCTCCCACAGCAGGAAGTTGGAGATCCGGTACTCACCCGAGGTGCGAACCATGAGATCCACATCGGGCATCTCGGGGTCGTAGAAATGCCTCCTGAGGGCCTTCTCGGTGACCTTCTCCGGTGCGATCCCCTCGGCGATCAGTCCCTTGACGGCGTCGATGATCTCGGCCCGACCGCCGTAGTTGAAGGCGATGGTCAGGGTGAGGCGGCGATTGTGGGCGGTCAGGGCGATCGACTCGTCCTGGCGTCGGATGAGACGGCGGGGCACCCGCCAGTTGCGCCGACCGGCGAAGCGGATCCGGACCCCCATGTCGTTCAGTTCGTGGGATCTCCGCACCAGCAGTGACTCATTGAACCTCATGAGGAACCGGACCTCGTCGGTGGGTCGCTTCCAGTTCTCGGTGGAGAAGGCGTAGACGGTCAGCCACCGGATTCCGAGTTCCACGGCCCCCT
>JALSTE010000089.1 GCA_026983855.1 Acidimicrobiia bacterium | reverse complement strand
GTGGGTACCTCGAACTCCGGCGGGGGCGCGTAGGCGGCCAGTCGCCAGGTGACGACCTCGACCCCCACATCGGGGATCCGAAGACCGTAGATCTGCTCGTACTCCCGGTGGAAGGACTCCGCCGTGTCCTCGGGGTCGGTGGGAAACTCCTCACCCTCGCCGACCCACACGGTGACCTCGTTGCCCTGTCCCACGTAGCGGGCGTCGAGGCCGTACCGGAAGCGAACCGACGATGGATCCACTCCCGCCTCGGCCAGGACCCGGGAGCCCTCACTCCTCATCTCGTCGAGGAGGGCGTCACGACGCCCGACCACCGAGTCGTCGAGAGGGTGGACCATGGACCGGGCCAGGTCGATGCGCACCGGTGACACCAGGGTGCCGAAGGCCGACAGCACACTGGCGTTCACGGGGAACACCACCCGGGGGGACTCCAGGAGCTCGGCCACCCCGCAGGCGTGGACCGGTCCCGCCCCGCCGAAGGCGATGAGGGAGACCCCATGGAGGTCGACGCCCCGTTCGATGGCGTGCATACGGGCCGAGGCGGCCATGTTCTGGTTGACGACGTCGTGGATACCCATGGCGACGTCGGCCACGGTGGCCCCGAGGGGCTCCCCGACCCGGGCCAGGGCCGCGGTGCACGCGTCCATGTCCAGGGCCATGTCACCCCCGAGGAACCACCCTGCATCCAGGTAGCCGTTGTGGAGGTCGGCGTCGGTGACGGCGGGGGCGGTGCCCCCCCGGCCGTAGGCGGCGGGTCCGGGATCGGCCCCCGCCGATTCCGGACCGACCTTGAGCAGGCCCAATCCGTCGAGGTGGGCCAGACTGCCGCCCCCGGCCCCGATCTCCACGAGGTCCACCGAGGGAACCGAGCAGGGAAAGCCCGATCCCTTCTTGAACCGGTAGACCCGGGCCACCTCGAACTGGTTGGTGAGACTGGGGCGTCCGTGCTCGATCAGGCAGGACTTGGCGGTCGTGCCTCCCATGTCGAAGCAGAGCAGGCGCTCCTCGGCCAGGCGACCGGCGTGCCAGGCCCCGGCCAGGGCCCCCGCCGCCGGGCCGGACTCGACCAGGCGGATCGGGAGACGGGCGGCCTCGGCGGCGGAGACCACCCCACCGTTGGAGAGCATCATCAGCACCGAGACCCCGAACCCCTCGTCGTCGAGCCACCTCCGGAGCTCACCCAGATAGGGACCCAGCACCGGCATGGTGGCGGCGTTGCAGGCCGTGGTGATCATGCGCTGGTACTCGCGGATCTGGGGGGCGACCTCGGAGGACACACAGACCGGGAGGCCGATCCGCTTGGCGATGGCCTCGGCCACCAGGCGTTCGTTGGCGGGGTTGATGTAGGAATTCAGCAGGCACACGGCCACCGCCTCGGCCCCGGCGGCCTCGATACGGGAGGCGAGGGAGTCCAGGGTCGCCTCGTCCGGCGAGGCCAGGATCTCACCCCGGGCGTTGGTCCGTTCGTCCAGCTCAAAGGTGAGGGCCCGGTCCACGGGGGGGTCGGGGAACTCGATCTGCAGGTCGTACATGTCGTAGCGGTGCTCGGTCCGGATGAGCAGGGTGTCGCCGAATCCGGTGGTGGTGACCAGCGCCGCCCGGCCGGTCTTACCCTCGATCAGGGCGTTGGTGACCAGGGTCGTGGCGTGGACTATCGGGTTGGTCAGGTCTCCGGGAGCCAGACCGGCCCGGGTCAGCACCGAGCGGATTCCGTTGCGTACCGCCTCCAGGGGGGCGGAGGGTGTGGTGAGGGTCTTCTCGACGGTGACGGCACCGGAGTCGCCGTCGAGGAGAACCACGTCGGTGAAGGTGCCGCCGATGTCGACGGCCAGACGCCAGTCGCTCACTGTTCGCTCCTGTCGTCATCGAAGGCCCGCCGCGGGGGTGAGAACACGTCGATGATCCAGATCTCGCCGAGTTCGGGGTCGGGATGGAAGGTGCTGCCGCCGTGGGGCACGCCGGGGGGCGCCAGGTAGAACGAACCGGGGCCGAGGACCTGTGGGCGACCGTCGCCGATGGTGAACTCGAGACTGCCCCTGGCGATGAAGCCGATCTGCTCGTGGTCGGCGTGGTGGTGGATGGGGCTGGCGCCGTCCTGGGGTCGGATGCGCCAGAACCACAGGGACAGCTTCTCCCCGTTGACGATCCGCAGGCGTCGACCCGGTCCCAGTTCGTCGAACTGCTCCTCGTCGTAGAAATAGACGTAGGGATTGGTACCCAGGGAGGTGAGAGGTGAGTCCATGGTCGGGTGGCTACTCCAGGTGTCCGAGCATGCGGCCCTCGACGTCACTGAGATGCCCCACGACGGCCTCGGACACGGCCACGGGATCGCCCTCGGCCATGGCCCGGGCGATGCGGCGATGGTCCTCGGAGGCCCCGGCCACGATCTTGTCGACCTCGGCCTGATTGTGCTCGGCGTAGAGCAGGGACTCGAAGGCCTCCGAGCCGAAGAGGCTGTCCAGCACCTTGCCGTAGAGCTCCGACAGCAGAGCATTGCCGCAGGCCTGGGCGATCGCCCAGTGGAAGCGGCGGTCCAGGGCCCGGAACTCCGCTATGGCCATGGGGGGCGCGAAGAGCCCGGCCAGGGTGCTGATCTCCCGTCGCTGCTCGTCGGTGGCCCGGCAGGCGGCCAGTTCGAACACGGATATCTCGATTACCCGGCGGACCTCGAAAAGCTGGCGGACGGTCTCCTTGCGGATGTCCTCACCGGGGATGTCGACACCCGGCAACCTCTCCACCACGTGGGTGCGGTTCCCCCTTCTCTCCACCAGTCCCTCGGCCACCAGGCCCTGGATGGCCTCCCGGACCGAGGTGCGGGCCACGGCGAATTCCTGGCACAGGGCCCTCTCCGATGGGAGCTGGGACCCGGGACGGAAGTCGCCGCCGGTGATGCTGTCGGCCAGACGATCGTGGATCTCCTGGGCGATGGTCCGACGGGTGATGGGTGTGAACCGGGGGGTCTCGTTCACTGATTGGCCCCGAGCGTCCGGGCGCCGAATCTCTCGATCTCCGCCTCGATGTCGAGGGGTTCTATGACCGCCCGGGTGGCGGCGTCACCCCAGCTCTCCACCGGCGACAGCCACATGACCTCGAACTCGAGCCCGTCGGGGTCCTTGGCGTACAGGCTCTTGTTGACCCCGTGATCGCTGGCCCCCACCAGAGCCCCGACCCGGCTCAGGCGTCGTTCCATCTCCCGGAGATCCTCCAGGGTGGGGACCTCCCAGGCCAGGTGGTAGAGCCCCACCTCCGCGGTACCCGCCTCGGAGGTCCGGGCCCCCTCCCCGATGGTGAAGAACGCGATGTCGTGGTGGTTGGGTGAAGCACCGGCCCTCATGAATGCGTAGCGGCCGGCGGGATCGACGGTGACGGCGACGAAGCCCAGTACATCGCGGTAGAAGGTGGCGTGGCGGTTGGCGTCGCGGACATAGAGAACGGCGTGGTTCAACCCGGTGATCTTCATCTGTCCCCCATGGTTCCCTGCGGTCTGTTGGTCCGGTGGTCAGACCATAACCGGGTGCCCGGTCGGGGTCAAAGAGCGAATAGGGCTCGAAACCTTGGCATGATCGGGCCATGACCGTCGACGAGACCGACCTGCCGCCCGCCCAGTACCTACCGGCGGAGGCCGTGCTCGACGAGTTGGCGGCCCACGGGGCTCAGCGTCTCCGGAGCCTGTCCGCCGTGCAGGTCCTGGTGCTGGGCACGATCGCCGGTGGTTTCATAACCGCGGGAGCCCTGTTCTCGCTGTTGCTGGCATCGGGCACCACCAACCCCGGGGTGGAGCGACTTCTGGAGGGTTTCGGGTTCTCGGCCGGATTCTTCTTCGTGATCCTCTCGGGGGCGGCCCTGTTCACCGAGGCCAACGTGGTCCTGCCGGCCACCGTGGTGAGTGACCAGCCCGGGACCTCGGCCCGTCTCGTGGCCCGCTTCTGGACCCTGGCCTGGGTCGGCAACCTCCTCGGGGCGACCCTGGTGGGCCTGGCGGTCCACATGGCCCAGCACTATCCCCCCGACACCATCGACCTGCTCCACGAGGTCGTGGGTCGCAAGCTGGCCTACAGGAGCGTGGGAGGGGGTGGAGCCTGGTTCCAGATCATCCTCTCCGGTGTGCTGGCCAACTGGCTGGTGGGTATGGCGGCCTTCTTCGCCACCATGGGTCGAACCATCATCGGGAAGTACATTCCGATCCTGCTGGCGGTGAGTGTCTTCGTGGCCGCCAACTTCCAGCACAGCCCGGCGAACATGGGGTATTTCTCCCTGGCCTGGTTCGATCGCGGTGGACCGGGGATCGGTGATGCCTTCTGGTGGAGCATCATCCCCGCCGGCATCGGCAACATGATCGGCGGCTCGATACTGGTGGTGCTGCCCTTCACGATCAGTCGGGCCCGTCGCTCGCGGCACGCGAACTAGGCTCACGGCGTGAGCGCCACGGGACCGACCCTCTACGACGAACTCGAGGTCGATCCGGTGGCCGACACCGCAACCATTCGTCGGGCCTACCGCAACCTGGCCCAGAGGATCC
>JALSTE010000088.1 GCA_026983855.1 Acidimicrobiia bacterium | reverse complement strand
ACGACGGCAACTGGCACGGGGTGAGATGCCGACCACGGAGCTGGTGGACGGGCTCCTGATCCTGGTGGGTGGCACGTTGATGCTCACCCCCGGATTCATCACCGATGCGGTGGGCCTGGTCCTGTTGCTCCCTCCGGGACGGGCCCTGATCAGGCCGTGGCTGAGCCGCGGCTTTAAATCCCGTATCGAGGTACACCGTGCCGGTCCCGGTGGTGGTTTCATGGCCGGGGGCTTCGCCGACGGTGACTTCATCGACTTGGTAGACGTGGACATGGACACCGACACCGACGCAGACACCGACGGGACCGACGGCCCCGATGACATGTTGGGACCCGGGAGGAGATCGTGAGCCCCGAACCCGTCCCCATCCGTCCGGCGGCCACCGTTCTCCTGCTGAGGGACGGGGACGGGGGTCTGGAGGTCTTCATGCTCCGCCGCAACCGTGAGGCGACCTTCGTCGGGGGTGTGTACGTGTTCCCCGGTGGCAAGGTCGACCCCTCAGACCGCGGGGACCCCGGCCTCGAGGAGGTCTGCAGTGGTCGCGACGACGCCTCCTGCAGTTCGGCCCTCGGTGTGGGCTCGGGCGGGTTGGCCTACTGGGTGGCGGCCATCCGAGAGTGTTTCGAGGAGGCGGGAGTGCTCCTGGCCACCGAGGGCGACTCCCTGGTGTCCCTGACCGATCCCGGGAGGGCGGAACGATTCGCGCGGTACCGGGAGAGCGTCTACTCCGGTGACCTCCGCCTGGCCGAGCTGTGTCGTCGCGAGGGCCTGCGCCTGGCGGTTGACCGGGTGGGGTACCTCAGCCACTGGATCACCCCGGTCGGGCCGCCCCGTCGGTTCGACACCCGGTTCTTCGTGGCCGCCGCCCCTCCCGATCAGGTCCCCCTCCACGACGGAGGGGAGACGGTGGCCAGCGAGTGGATCGGTCCGGGGGAGGCCCTGAGGCGCCATCGGGCCGGCGAATTCGATCTGATACTTCCGACCATCCGAAACCTCGAGGACGTGGCCCGGTTCGGGACCGTCGAGGAGGTCATGGCCGACGTCGGAGCCCGGCGTGACATTGCGGCCATAACCCCGCGGATCGTCCGCGATGAGTCGGGGATCAGGGTCATCGAACCGGGCCGGCCGGGCTATGACGAGGCCTTGGACCGGGCCCCCACCGAGGGCACCATCACCGGAGTTCCGCGGCCGCGTCCGGAGTGAGGACGGCGTGGTGGGCCACCGGGGTCGGGCCGTTCAGCCCCGGGGATCGGGGTGGGGTCGGAGTGAGGACGGCGTGGTGGGCCACCGGGGTCGGGCCGTTCAGCCCCGGGGATCGGGGTGGGGTCGGAGGCGGGCGACGTGATGGGCCACGGCGGCGGGAGCCTCGAGGGGTGTGAAGTGGCCCACGTCGGGAAGCTCGTGGTACCCGGCGGCGGGGAACATGGCGGCCAGGGCCCGGCCCATCTCAACGTTGGCCACCGGATCGGCCGCGCCCCAGACGAACTGAACGGGCATGACCTCACAGGCCCGCCCGATGGCCCCGAGCCAGCGGTCGGTGTGCAGGTAGCGTTCGCGGACGTAGCTGTACACGGCGGGAATACGCTCGTTGCCCCGATGGTGGGCGAGCAGTTCGGCCATCACCGTGGCCTCCTCGTCGTCCACGCACCCGGGGTCGGCCATGAGGCGGCGGAGGCCGTCCACGTAGCCGGGGACCATGTCCCGGCATATCTCCATCGCCCTGGGCACCGATGAGGGTGTCTCGAGGATCTGCTGGAAGCGGGTGAGTGTCGCCCGACCCTTGAGGATCGACCCGTTCAGGAAGGTGGAGGCCACGATCTCGGGCCCGGGCCGGTGTTCCCCGAGACGGGCGAGCAGTTCGGTGTGCAGGCTCGTACCCATGTCGTGGCTGACCACGTGGATGGCGCCGACGTCGAGTTGATCCAGCAACCCCGCGACCAGGTCGGCCTGCTGGAAGAGCGAGTAGCTCCAGGCCTCGGGCTTGTCTGACAGGCCGAATCCGAGCAGGTCGGGGGCCACGCAACGGTGGGTGGCGGCGAGCTTGTCGATGGCCGCCCTCCAGTCGCGGGACGAGGTCGGGAAGCCGTGGATGAACACCAGGGTCGGACCCACCGGGCGGTCGGGGCCCACATCGAGATGGAACACCCGGTGGCCTCCCACCGAGGCGAAACGGCCTCGCTCCCGCCAGGCCCGGGTGGGGGCGGAGAGGTGTGGGTTCACGGTCGGTCCCCTCCCGCCCGGGGCAACCTGAGCTCCAGCATCGCCACCGACCGGGTGCCGTCGGCGAACTCGCGCTCGCCCAACTCCCGGAACCCGTAGCGTCGGTGGAAATCCAGGGACCGGTGGTTGCGGGGTCGGGTGTTCACCTCGGCGAAGATCCGTTGAGTGCGACCCTCGGCGTGACTGAGAAGGGCGTCGTAGAAGCTCCGTCCGATCCCCCGGCCGTGAAGGTCGGGGTGGACCACTATGCGATCCACGTAGATGAAGTCGGTCTCCCGGTCGCAGAACCAGGCGTAGTTCTCACTGGCGTAGGGGTGGCCGGACCCACTGAGGGTTATCAGCAGGGCGCCCACCCGTCCGTCGTGGTCCACCACCCGGGCGAAGTCGCTCATCCCGACCAGCCGGGCCAGGGACTCCTCGTCCAGTTCGTTCACCGCCGGTACGGCGGCGTTGTTCAGTTCCAGCACCGCCTCGAGGTCGCCGGGCTCCATGACTCGGATCATGATCGGATCGTAGACGTGGGGCCGGTGGGCCGGGCATCCGGGATCTGGGAGGTCGGGAGGTCGGCGCTTTCCGGGTTGGGCCGCTCATCAGCGGTTGCGGGTGGGGACGGGGCCCGACCGGTCCCCCCATGCGACGATGGACCTCGACCCCCTCCGCCCCGATGATCGGTGAACACCCATGAACACATCAACCTCCGGCCCGACGCCCGACCGGTCCCCCGACACGGCCGCCGTGGGGACCGAACCGGCGAGTCGGCGACCGAACGTCCTGTTCATCACCGCCGACCAGTGGCGCGGGGAGTACCTCTCCTGCGCCGGACACCCACTGGCGGACACCCCGAACATCGACGCCCTGGCGGCGGAGGGGGTGAGGTTCGCCCGCCACTACTCCAACGCCGCTCCCTGTGGACCCAGTCGGGCCTCGCTGCTGACGGGGATGTACGCCATGAACCACCGGTCCGTGGCCAACGGCACACCCCTGGACTCCAGGCGCACCAACCTGGCCCTGGAGGCCCGGCGTCTGGGCTACCGGCCCTGGGTGCTCGGCTACACCGACACCAGCGTCGACCCCCGGGGCCTGTCACCCGACGATCCCCGGTTGCGGACCTATGAGACCGTGATGGACGGGTTCGAGGCCATCGACAGGTTCACCGAGGTGGACACCCTCTGGACACGAAGGCTGGAGGAGGAGGGGTTGGAGGTCCCCGACCCCTTCTGGGAGCTGTTCAGAGCCCGTCCCGACTACCCGGGGGCCGAGAACCACGCCGACACCTGGGCCCCGACGGTGGTGCCGGCCGAGCTGAGCCAGACGTCGGTGCTCACCGATCTGGCCATGGAGCTGATCGACGAGGAGGGGCGGAGCGGCCGCCCCTTCTTCCTCCACCTGTCCTACCTGGCCCCCCATCCCCCCTGGCGGGCCCCCGAGGGCTACCACGATCTGTTCGACGCCGCCGACGTACCTCCACCGAAACGGGGGGCCTCGCTGGCCGATGATCTGGCCCTCCATCCGGTGATGGAGCACTTCGCCCGTCCCCGCTTCGCCGCCGACGCCGCCGACCAGTCGTGGCAGCGACAGTGCACCGCCACCTATCTCGGGTTGATGAAACTCGTGGACGACAATCTGGGTCGCCTGTTCGGTCACCTGAGGCACCGGGGAATGTGGGAGGACACCCTGGTCGTGTTCACCTCCGACCACGGGGAGCAGATGTTCGACCATGCGATGCTCGGCAAGTCACTCTGGTTCGAGTCCAGCTACCACATTCCCCTGGTGATCCGCGGTCCACAGCGGGTCCGGTTGGCGGGGTCCGAATCACCGCCGGACGCCGGGATCGGGGTGGTGAACGAAGAGTTCACCGAGAACGTGGACATCATGCCCACGATCCTGGAGCTCTGTGGCGCCGAACGGGTCCCGCGGCAGTGTGACGGGCTGTCGCTGACGCCGTTCCTCGACGGCCGTGCCCCCCGACGGTGGCGTGAGGGCGCCCACTGGGAGTTTGATTTCCGCTGGCATCCGGCCCGCAGGCGTCTGGGTCTGGGTCCCGACGAGGCGGCTCTGGCCGTCTACCGCACACCCGACGCCAAGTACGTGCACTTCGCCGGGCTGCCGCCCGTGTTCCACGACCTGGGCGCCGACCCCGATGAACTGGTCAACCGGGCGTCGGACAGCGGAGCGGCGGGGGCGATGCTCGATCTGGCCTCCGAGATGCTGTCCCTGAGGATGACCCGGGCCGAGCGGACCCTCAGCCACATGCGGTACACACCGGGTGGACCGGAGTACATCGATCCCTGATCCGTTCCCGTGGATGCGGGTG
>JALSTE010000087.1 GCA_026983855.1 Acidimicrobiia bacterium | reverse complement strand
GTCATGGTAGGCCCCGATCTGCGAATCCGGACGGTGTGGGCCCACGGTCGGAGGATCCACGGCTGATCCCAGGGACGAGGGCGCCGACGGCGCCGGTGGCGGCCCCCGGCGATGTCCCCTCGAAATCCGGTCCCCACCCACCCGGCACCCACGCCATCTCCCGGAACGCGACCCGGTCGGGGGTAGTTTCGGCCCATGCAGATCGTCTCGGCCCTCTTCGTGGATGGCTTCTCCCTGCGGGACGGCGGTGGAGGCACCACCCGCATGGACATCACCGGGGTTCACTTCTCCGAATCGCTGGCGGTGGCCTTTCCCGCCCACCTGGACACCCGGCTACTGGTAATCATCCGCGGCCCCGCCCGGGTCCCCGCCTCAACCGACCTCACAGTCACCTTCCTGAGGGATGGCCGGGTCCTGGAACGGGTGACCCACACCCTGGAGATCGACCCGGGCCGTTTCGCCTACCGTCTCGTGCGCCAGACCCTGACCTGGACCGAACCAGGGACGGTGGAGGCCAGGTGCGCCGTCGACGGCGGACCCCCGGTCTCCGTTCCCCTGACGGTCAGTGCCCTCCCCGGGTCGGCCGCCGACCACGGTCGCACGGGACCCGGGTAGCCGGGGCGGACCACTAGGGTTGGCCGCCACGGAACACCGGGAGGAATGTTGACCGTCGACGAACTCGAGACCCGCCAGATCCACACGATCATGGGTCTGGTCATGGACGCCGTTCGCAAGGCCGGGTCGGGTCATTCGGGCACCGCCATGGCTCTGGCCCCCCTGGCCCACGTGCTGTGGACCCGGGTCATGAAGTACGACGCCGCCGAGCCCGACTGGAGGGACCGGGACCGATTCGTTCTCTCCCCGGGGCACGCCTCGATGCTCCTCTACTCGATGCTCCACCTCACCGGATACGGACTGGAACTCGATGACCTGCGACAGTTCCGGCAGCTCGGGAGTCCCACCCCCGGGCATCCGGAGGCCGGTCACACCCCGGGGGTGGAGGTGACCACCGGTCCCCTGGGTCAGGGCATCGCCAATGCGGTGGGAATGGCGATGGCCGAACGCCACCTGAGGGCCCGGTTCGGACCGGCCCTGGTCGACCACCGCACCTACGCCATCGTCTCCGACGGGGACCTGATGGAGGGGATCAGCCACGAGGCGGCCTCCCTGGCCGGGAATCAGGAACTCGGTCGGCTCACCTGCATCTACGACGACAACCACATCACCATCGCCGGGCCCACCGAGATCACCCTGTCCGACGACGCCGCCGCCCGCTTCGCGGCCTACGGCTGGCACGTCCAGAACATCGGTGAGATGTCCCGTGACCTCGACACCATCGAGCGGGCCGTCTCCCGGGCCCGGGAGGTCGAGGACGCCCCCTCCCTCATCATCATGAGGTCGCACATCGGGTGGTCCTTCCCCCACGCCGTGGACACCCCCAAGGCTCACGGGGCGATCACCGATCCCGAGGAGATCAGGGCCGCCAAGGAGTTCCTCGGGCTCGACCCCGATCAGGAGTTCGAGGTCCCTCCGGAGGTCCTCACCGCCTACCGTCAGGCCGGACGGCGCGGCGCCGAACAACGGCGGGCCTGGGAGGCACGGCTCGAGGAGTGGGGTGGCAACCGCGAACGTTTCGAGGCCTGCATGGCGGGCCGGGGGCTCCCCGGCTGGGCGGAGGCCCTGCCGGAATTCGAGGTCGGAGACAGCATCGCCACCCGCAAGGCCATGGCCTCGGCCCTGGGGACGGTGGTGGAGCGGGTACCGGCCCTGGTCACCGGCTCGGCCGATCTGACCGGTAACACCGGTGTGGCCATCGACGACGACCGGATGAGCGCCAAGAAGCCCGCCGGCCGCCTGATCGCGTTCGGGGTGCGCGAGCACGCCATGGGGGCGATCGCCAACGGCATGTCACGCCACGGCGGTCTGGTTCCCGTGGTCGGTACGTTCCTGGTCTTCTCCGACTACATGCGTGGTGCGGTTCGTCTGGCCGCCCTCATGGGAACCAAGGTGCTCTTCGTCTGGAGCCACGACTCGGTGGGGGTCGGCGAGGATGGTCCCACCCACCAGCCCGTTGAGCACGTGGCCTCCCTCCGGGCCATGCCGGGGCTGACGGTGATCCGTCCCGCCGACGCCAACGAGACCGCCCGGGCCCTGGAGGTCGCCATCGAGGGTGACGGCCCGGTCGCCCTCATCCTGTCCCGACAGGGCCTTCCGGTGCTGGCGGGGACCTCCGGGCCCGGAGACCTCGCCCGGGGCGCCTACACCATCGTCAACCCCCCGGGGGGAACCCCCGACGTGGTGCTCGTGGGCACCGGCAGCGAGGTCCACCTGTGCGTCGAGGCCGCCGACCATCTCCACGACGAGGGGGTGGCCGCCCGGGTCGTCAGCATGCCCTCCTGGGAGCTGTTCGAGGCCCAGGACCCCGGGTACCGGGAATCGATTCTGCCCGCCGGAACCCCGACCGTCTCCGTTGAGGCCGGGGTGTCAATGGGCTGGGACCGCTACTCCGACATCCACGTCGCGGTCGACCGGTTCGGCGAATCGGCCCCCGGACCCGTGGTGATGAAGTACCTGGGATTCTCAACGGAGGCCGTGGCCACCGCCGCCCTACGGTTGCTCCGCTGAGCCCCCGACCCGCTCGTCCGATGTCCCCACCGAAAATCGAGGAAACCCCGTCATGAACAATCTTCAGCGACTCGTCGAGTTGGGCCAGAGTCCGTGGTTGGACAACCTTCGCCGCGACTGGATCTCCGACGGCCGTCTGGCCCGGTGGATCGAGATGGGCATCCGGGGCCTCACCTCCAACCCCTCGATCTTCCAGAAGGCCATCGCCGGCTCCGACGCCTACGACGACCAGTTCCGGAACCTGATGGCGGCGGGTGCCTCGGTGGAGGACGCCTACTGGGAACTGGTGCTCTCGGACATCGGGGGGGCTCTGGAGGTGCTCCGGCCGGTGCACGACGCCAGCGGGGGAGCCGACGGCTTCGTCTCCGTGGAGGTGGATCCATCCCTGGCCGATGACACCGCCGCCACCATCGCCGCCGCCCGCTCCCTCCATCAGCGAATCGGCGCCCCGAACGTGATGATCAAGATCCCCGGCACCGAGGCCGGGCTGCCGGCGGTTCGCCAGATGATCTCCGAGTCCAGGAGCATCAACGTCACCCTCATCTTCTCCGTGGAGCGCCACCGCCAGGTCATGGAGGCCTACCTGTCTGGTCTGGAGGAGGTGGAGGGCGACCTGTCCGGCATCCACAGCGTCGCCTCGTTCTTCGTGAGTCGGGTCGACACCGAGGTGGACCGTCGCCTCGAGGAGATCGGCACCCCCGAGGCCCTGGCCCTGAGGGGCCGGGCCGCGGTGGCCCAGGCCCGTGACGCCTACGCCGCCTTCATAGAGGTTTTCTCCGGGGAGCGCTGGCAGGCCCTGGCCCGCCGGGGGGCCCACATGCAGAGGCCCCTGTGGGCCTCCACCTCCACCAAGAATCCCGCCTACCCCGACACCATGTACGTGGACCGCCTCATCGGCCCCTACACGGTGAACACGATGCCCGATCGAACGATCGAGGCCTTCCTGGACCACGGCCATCCCGCCCGCTCGATCGACACCGATCCCACCGACACCGCCGAGGTCCTCGAGTCCCTGACCCGGGTCGGCGTCGACATGGCCAACGTGGCCGAGGTTCTCGAACGTCAGGGGGTGGCGGCCTTCGTGAAGTCCTTTGAGGACCTTCTCCAGACCCTGGGTTCGAAGGCCGCGACCTTTCGCTGACTCCCCCGGAGCGTGCCGACCGCATGCTCCCGCCCCGACACGCTGAGTGTTTGAACGGCACATACTCGTCACTTTCTGTCGCCCAGGGGTTAAGTGAACACCTAGAGTGGCGACACCATGTTCATGCACTCCAGAACTCGCCGCGCCCGGCCATCGATCGCCGGGCCGGTGGCGGTGGCGGCGGCCCTGATGCTGCTGGTCGCCCTCAACCCACCGATTTCCGCCGGGGTGACCGCTCCCTCCGCGGTTAACCTGGATGCCTCTCTGGCGGCGGCGGTGACCCCACTGGCCTGGAATTTCCAGTCGGGGAACGACGTCCCGGCCGGGTTTCTCGCCGACACCGGTCTGCCCTACACCCCCACCCGGGGCTACGGATGGGAGGCCCTCGACGGTGAGCCCCGCCGCTGTGCCGACCGCAACGAGCTGGTCGACCAGGAACTGGACACGTTCTGTCACGCCACCACCCTCTACACCCTGGTGAACGGCTCCTGGGTGGCCGTCTACTCCCCGGCCACGTGGCGGGCCGCGGTTCCGAACGGAACCTATGACGTGACGGCGACGGTCGGTGAGGCCCGGTACCAGTACACCTCGGTGGCCCACTCCCTCCAGATCGAGGGCACGGTCTTCTTCGACCGGGCGGCGACCACCGACGCCATCCCCTTCCGGACCGTCACCCTTCCGGTGACGGTGTCCGACGGGTTCCTGGACCTCTCCTTCGACGGGGGCAGTCGCACCAAGATCGTCTCGGTCTCGGCCCTCCCCACCGGGGGAACCAGCAGCAGCACGACCAGCACCAGTACATCGAG
>JALSTE010000086.1 GCA_026983855.1 Acidimicrobiia bacterium | reverse complement strand
GTGCTCGATGTCGGGGGCACGGTGGTGCTGGTGCTGGTGCTGCTGGTGGTGGTGGTCGACGTGGATGTCGTCGTCGGCACCGTCGTGCTCGATGTCGGGGGTGTCGTGGTCGTGCTGGTGGTGGTCGACGTGGATGTCGTCGTCGGCACCGTCGTGCTCGATGTCGGGGGTGTCGTGGTCGTGCTGGTGGTGGTCGTGGGCGCCGTGGTGGTGCTGGTGGTGGCGATGGTCCCGACCGTGGGGTCAGGGTCCCCCGACGCCGGCTGCAGACCGGTCGGGGTCGGGTTGGGGCCCGGGTGGCTGGGTGGCTGGGTGGTGGCCGCGGGGGTCACCGAGGTGGTGGTGGTCTCCCCGGCGGAGTGGGCCACTGCGTCCACCTCCACTCCCCCGGCTCCGCTGGCGATCACCCGCGTGGAATCATCCGCCGGCGTCGGGGTCGAATCCACCGACCCGGTGTCGGCCTGCGCCTGGGCGGCACCGGAGAGTTCGGCCCGGATCACGGTGGTCCCACCTCGCACCGCGGGGGTGAAACTGCGCATGACGAGGAGGGCCAGGACCACCACGGGGAGAACACCCAGCAGTACCGCCAAGGTGCGCTGACGCGTCGACATTCAACTCCTCTTCGAGGTTCCCGTCCGATGGGCCGGCCCGGAGGTCGACCCTGTCGGCGCCCGCCTCGTCCATCATTGCACGTCGGAGGGCCCGGGGTGGGTAGGGTCCGAGGATGGACCGTTCAGTGGTAGGTGAATCAGCGGCACGCGTGGGTGAATCGGTGGCGGGCAAGGTGGTGCTCATAAGTGGCGCCAACTCGGGGATAGGGCGGGCCACCGCGGCCCTCCTGGCGGCCCGGGGGGCTCGGGTGCACGCCGGAATGAGGGACACGGCCCGGGCCACCAAACTCCTGTCCCTCGCCGAGGGGGCTCCGGGGCCGGTGCTTCCCCTGCCCCTGGACGTGACCTCCGATGAATCGGTCGGGTCGGCGGTCGAGCAGGTCATCTCGGCCGAGGGGAGGATCGACATCCTGGTCAACAATGCCGGTGTCGGTTACAACGCCGTCGCCGAGGACATCGACATCGGCGAGGCCAAGAAGGTCTTCGACGTCAACTACTGGGGTGTGATCCGCATGATCAAGGCCGTGGTCCCCCACATGAGGGAGGTGGGATCGGGTCACGTCGTGAACGTGAGCTCGGTCGCCGGCCGGATCGCGGCGATCGGCCAGAGCGTCTACTCCTCCTCGAAGTGGGCGGTGGAGTCTCTCAGTGAGGGACTGGCCCAGGAACTCGCGCCCCACGGGATCGGGGTGTCCATAATCGAGCCGGGGGTCACCCGGACCGCGATACTTCCCAAGAACGAGGGCCACCCCTCCCCCACCGCCTATGAGACCGCCTACCGGCGGATGCTTGGCTTCTACGCCGCCGGCGTGGCCGCCGGGGTCCAGCCCGCCGAGGTGGCCGAGGTGGTGCTGGAGGCCCTCACCGCGGGGGAACCCCGGCTCAGGTGGACCGCGGCGTGGGGAGGTCGGGAACTGCCCTCGGGACGGGCGGCGATGACCGATGAGCAATGGGTGGACCTGGCCCGGTGCGAGAGCGACGAGGAGTACGCCGCTCGGTTCTCCGAACTGTTCGGGCTGGACCTGGGCCCCCTCTAGGCCCACTCGATCGAGGACCCCGGACCGTGGCTCCGGTGGGGGCCGGTGCCGTGGTCGGCGCCCCTCCCGGTGGCCCGGTCCGGCCCGGGTGGTGCGCCCTCAGTCCCCGGGTTCGACCTCGACGGTGTCCCCGACCCTGACGTCGCCGGGCCTGATGACAGCGGCGTAGAGCCGGCTCCAGCCGGGGTGTTCGAGGTGATCGACCCGGCTCTGATCGCCGTCGAGGAACCACCGGGAGATCTTGGAACAGGGTTCGGCGTGGGCGGCGACACGGAGCCGGGCGTCCCCCACCCTCAGTCGGGTCCCCGGGCGCAGCACCGCCCAGTCCAGGCCCGAGACGGTGATGTTCTCCCCCGCCCGCCCCGGTGAGATTGCGTGACCCTCCTCCCGAAGAGCCCCGATGATCTCGGTGCTCCACAACGAGACCGCCTGCCAGGGGCGCCCGTGGTGGGCCCGGGTCGCCTGGACGTCTCCCGCCGGACCGTCCCGGTCGATGAGGAATCTCCCGACCGGATTCTTGGGCACTCCCCCACCGGACACGTGGAGGTCCGTCACCCGTCCCGAGCGGGGCGGAGCCCCGTGGCCGAGGGCGACGACGACCCTTCCGATGTCGTCCAGGTGGTGCTCGATCTCGTGGTTGGCGTGACGCACCCACCACGCCACGTCCCGCGGCCGGCCCCGGAGGTTCACCCACCTCGACCAGTCCTCGATGGCCCGGGCCCGATCGGCCAGGGCCCGACCGTCGGAGCGGACCTGGGACAGGACCTCATCGAGGGGAGCTTCAAATGGGGGGTCAGAGGAGGTGGCCACCGTCGGGTGGCCCATGCCCGAGGGGTTGGGATCACCCTCGGCGATGCGATCGACGTAGTCCCCGATCAGTCGGAGGGCCTCCCCGATGTGCCAGACGTACTCGACGGCACTCCAGACCTCGGGCCCCGGCCGACTGCGTAGCGTGGCATCATCGAGATGCTCGACCGCTGTCCGCAGACGGGGTGTCACAACCCCGAGGCTGCGCAGGGCATCCTGGTCCGTCCAGCGGGACCCATCGAAACTGCACTGTTCACAAGTCTCCGCGGTCAAACCGCCTCCTCGGGGGTGGTGTCTCTGAAGCTCCGACCCCCACAGGTAATCAAGTGTCCCCTGATGATCCCCAGACCGACAGCCGGTTTCGCCGCCGGTCGGTTCCCGCTGTGGTCTTCGTCGTGGCCTCATTGGTGATCCTGGCCGTGGCATTCTGGCTGGCGCTCAGGGGTTCGGGCAACGACACCGTGGTGAGTGGGGACGGCACGGGAGGTCCGGGGGCCCTCGTGACCACGTCCCCGGCCGACACCCGCTCGGTCACCTCCACCTCCTCCACGGAGGTCACCACCAGCTCGTCGAGCACGTCCACCAGCAGTACCGAACCCGTGCGTCAGGGGTTGTTCACCGGTCGTCTCGCTACACCGGTGCGACTCCTCGACGAACCCGGTGGTCGACCCTCGGGACTCCGCCTGGACCGTGGTTCGATCCTGGGCCTCACCGGAGAGGTGTCCGAAACCGGGGGGACGGTTTTCTGGGAGGCCGTCTCCGACGGTGTGAACCGCTGGGTGCCCGCCGATGTCCTGAGGACCCGAACCACACCCTTCGAGGGGAGACCCTGCCGGCGGGCCGACTCGATCGTGGAGAGCCCGGTGGGCTACAGCCCGGCCACCAGCGCCGAGGGAGCCGACGGTGTACTGGCGGTGGAGACCTACCGGCAGGGGGGATGCGTCCGCCTGGTGGTGCTGTTCGGAACCGGAACCGGCGCGGCCCTCTCCCCGGCCGCGGGTCTCCCCGACGGCCTGGAGGTGGTGGATCACGGGGGACCGGTGTCGATCAGGCTCCCCGACGGGATAGCGAACTACTGGCCCACCCAGGCCATGCTGGCCGCCGGCCCGGCCTACGTCGTGGCCGCCCGCGATGAGGGCGGCTCGGCCCTCGGAATCGAGGTCGACCCGGGTCGGGCGGCGGTGAGTGTGAGTTTCCTGGCCAACCCGGCCCGGGTGGTCGTGGACCTGGTCCCCGAGGCCGGGGCCGATCCGCCCGTGGTGGGAGACGGAGTCGTCATCGACTCCGCCACCGTGGCCCGGGTGCATGAGGGGGGAGGCGGTCCCCTGCTGATAGAGGGCTACTCGCGGCCGACCGCCGGGATCGGCCTGGCGGTCATGAGATCGGCACCGGCCGCCGACGCCGCCACGGGCAGCGGCGAACCGGCGACGGTCGTCTGGGGGGATGGAAACTCGGGCCGCAACGCCAGACGCCCCTGGTTCTCATACACCACGCTGGTGCCCGGCCCCGACTGGAGCCGGTTCTCCATAACGGTGGACGGCCTGGCGCCCGGAAGGTACGAGGCCTACGTGGGCCTCGCCGATGACGAACCGGAGGAGACCGGGGTTGGCGCCTATCTGCCCTTCGAGGTTTCCGGAGGCTGAACCGCCTCTGTGGGCGAGGTGATCCGTTCCGGGGTTGGCGCCCATCTGGCCTTCGAGGTTTCCGGAGGCTGAACCGCCTCTGTGGGCGAGGTGATCCGTTCCGGGGTTGGCGCCTATCTGCCCTTCGAGGTTTCCGGAGGATGAACCGCCTCGGACTCCCTGACCGCCCCCTTGTAGATCCCCTTGGCCATGAGGGAGCTCTCGGTCCTGCGTCGTCGCTCGTAGATCGCGGCCCGGGTGCGGTGCACGGTGGCCGACTCGGGTTCGGCCCGAGCCGCCCACTCGACCAACTCGCAGGCCAACCGGAAGTCGCCCCCCTCGGCCAGTTCGGCGGCCCGGTTCGCCAGGGCCTCCGCCCCACCGGCGAGGGACGCCACCTCGGCCGCCACGTTCGCCTCGGGTGCGGGTTTGAGGTGGGCCGGATTTCCATCCCACCAGCCGCCGTAGCGGCGCCAGATCCCGCGGATGGCGAAC
>JALSTE010000085.1 GCA_026983855.1 Acidimicrobiia bacterium | reverse complement strand
GAGGGTCGCCCAGTCACCGGTGAGGACCGCCACGTTGGCCAGGCCAAGGAGCACGACGGCCACCAGGGCCGGGAACCGTCGGGAACGAGGAGGGAACAGATTGGCCCCGACCTCGGTGATGAGACTAGTCGGGCGCCAGCGGGGGGTGGTCACGGTGAGGCCAGATCCACCACGTGGTCGGCGGCCTCGAGCACGAGGGGGTCGTGGGTGGCCACCAGGAGGCCCCTGTCGGTGTCCCGGAGGCCCCGTAGGACGGCGACGACGATCTCGGTGTTGCGGCGGTCGAGTTGGCCGGTGGGTTCATCGGCGAAGATCCAGGGGCAGCCCCGGGCGTGGGCCCGGGCTATGGCCAGCCGCTGCGCCTCCCCTCCCGAGAGGGTTCCGGCCCGGTTTCGCCTCCGGACGAGAAGCCCCACCGCGTCGATCGATTCGAGTGTGCGGGCACGACGCTCGGAGGCACGAACTCCCACGAGGCCGAGGGAGGCGTTGGCCGCCACGGTCCGGTGGGGCAAAAGATTGTTTCCCTGGGGAACCCACGAGATGGACGTGCGGGCCCGGGCCGGTGTGAGGGGCCGACCGTCGAGCAGCACCATGCCATCATCGGGCTCCATCAGGGCCCCCAGGACGGCCAGAAGGGTCGACTTCCCCGAACCGGATGGTCCACACACCGCGGTCATACCGGAGTCGGGCACGTCGACGTCCAGATGTTCGAACACCGGGCTGTCGCCGTAGGACACGGCGAGATTCGTCCCCCTCAACATCGCGACCGCAGACCGTCCACTCCCGAGGTGGCGGGATTGAGCAGGACCCTGCTGCCGATGAGCTCCGCCGGCCCCAACCTGATGGCCGGTCTGACGGTGGTCGAGGTCTCCACCCCGAGCACGTCGAAGTCGGATCCGTTGGCCACGGCCAGACAGGTTCTTTGTCCATCCCCGGAGACCATGAGCGCCTCGGCCGGGATCGAGGACCCGAGGATGGGGGAGAGGGCCCTGGCCTGTACGAGCTTCTCCTCGGCCTCGCCGTCGATCATGGTGCCGAGTCGGGTGAGTTCCGGACCCGTTGGTTCGAGGCCCGACACCGTCACGTCCCGTCCGTCCACGGTGAGGATCACGTCGCCGGCCTCCTCCAGGGAGATCCGTCGGCCGACCTCACCCTCCAGGTCGACACGGGCCGAGTCCAGTCGCGGCCCCATGCCGATCATCGGGTCATCCGGTGCGATCCGTTGCCCATAGGAGACGAGCCACTCGTCGGGGGTCCCGACCCTGGGTAGGAAAACAGTGAAACCGGGTTCGAAAATCGACCCCGATGGGGCCCCGATGGCTCGTCTCAGGGCGGAGATCGCCCGCTGGGTGGCCCGGGAGTACCGGGTGGATTCGGGGTTGACCTCGTAGCCGAGGGTGGCGAGGAGACGGTGCAGGGCCTGCACGTCGGTTCCCGAGGTCCCCCACCCGATCTGGCGGTAGAAGGGAAAGACGGTTCCGATCCTGTCGACCCCGTCAATCTGGATGACGGGGGTGCCGCGGAGCTCGTCGGTGGACATGGGCGCGGTGATCGGTCGAGGTTCAGCCGTGACCCGGCCCCCGACCGGGGCCACGATCGGCGCCGGATGGCTCCAGGTCATGACGAGCCGGGCGGGTTGGGACAGATCATCCCTGATGTCGGTCAGGGTGGCTACGACCGGCTGCTGTGGCAGGAGTGCGTTCTGCTCGTCTTGGCGGTGGCCCTGGTAGGTGAGGCCCAGACCCGCCACCACGGCGACAACGGTCAGGGGCAACAGGATCCGAAGAGCGCTACTGCCTCTGGCAGTCAAGAGGGTCCACCCCGTTGTCCAGGAGCAGTATGGCCAACTGGCCGTCGTGCATTCCTTCGTCCCATTCGATGCTCCACTGGGTCAGGCAGCTCCTGAGACGCTCGGTGGAGTCGTCGAGTCCGAGAGCGCGGCGCGATTGGTCCACGGTGAGCTGCCAGGCGGCGTCGATGGGCCCGAACGGTCGGTAGCAGCCTGAGGTGGCCGGGTCGGCCTCGGGGTCCCGGTCGAGTAGAACCGAGTAGACCTTGGTCTCGGGGTCAAGGTCGAACCGGCCGATTCCCACCCCGGCCCGGGACAGGCACTCCCGGTAGGTGAGGGCCGCAGCCTGATACTCCTCGAAGGTCACCTGTCCGTCGGTGAACTCATCGGGCTGGGCCTCGGGAAAGAACTGCCGGGCCCCCTCAATGGGGTCGTCGGCTGCGTCGGACGCGGTCGGGCTCGTCGGAGACCCGGCCCCGGGGGCACTTGTCGTGGGTGGAGTGGCCACACCCCCTTCGTCGGGGACGGTTACTCCCGAGGTGTCGGTGGAGCAGGAGGTGAGCAGGAGCAGGACCGCCACCACGACCGGTGTCATCATCCAACCGGATCGTCGTTGATGGTGAGTCCGCGGCATCAGCGTTCTCTCTAGGCGTAGGTGATGACGTTGCGCCACCCAATGCCTGGAGCCCGGCCCCCGTGGTACGCCTTGTTGGTACCCGGTCGCCGCCTTTCGATGTAGGAACCCGACCCATACCAATAGCCTTCGTACCACGTGTTCCCCCCGATGGAACGACGGACCTTCAGTCGAACATATGGGCAGTTAAGGGTAGAGGTGGATGCACCCATGGTGTCAGAGTTGCCCCACATGGTCGCTCCGTTGCATGAGATTGTCCTCTGATTGGCAGAGGCCCCGGTGGCCGGAAATGCCACCGAGATCGCCATGACCCCCACCAATAGTATGGCTCGAACACACCTTTTCATTCGTCTTCCCTCCGGAGTCTTCCCTCCGGAGTCTTCCCTCCCAACGCTACAACAGATATTGCGAGGTGGTGGCGGGGAATCACTCGGGCTCAGCGGGGGTCAGTCTCGTCCGAACCGTTCAGGGCGGGAATGTTGACCATGTATGTCACGGCGGGGGCGTAAGGATGGGTTGTGAGGGTGCCCCTCCGCGAGAGGCGCGGCGGGGTCGGGCGAGAAGGACTCCGATGATTCCCATTGATGCGTTGATGGAGATGTACAGCGAGGCCCTGAACGGGGCGGTGGGACTGGGGGAGACCCGCTACTACGACGCCGGCCCGGAGTACCGGCGGGCCTTCGACCGGCTGGTGGAGATCGCGGCCATCGACACCGGGCGCACGGTGGAGGGGCCCCGGGGTTACCGCAGCCCGGCCTGGGACGAGTTCGCCCGCAAACTGGCCGGGGTGCTGGGGGCGATGGAGGAGGACCAGTTCCTGATCCTGTCGTTCAAGGGGCACCGGGCCTTCGTGCAGTTCGCGGCCCAGGGGCCGGGGGGTATGCGCGTCGAGGCGGTGTCCAACTCCTTCCTCCCGCCTTCCGAACACCTCGACCGCTCCGCCACCGAGCGGTTGCGGAAGCTGGGCTGGCGACCCCCCACCGGCTCTCCCGCCGGATCGGTGCCCGAACGCGATCCCGAGGGTTCCCCCAACTTCTGGGTGCAGTTGGACCCCCCGGTGGACTTCAACGCCGCCGCCGGTCTGGCGGTGGACACCCTGGTGGAGGTCTACCGTGTGCCCCACCCGGGGTTCCTGGCCTACCGGGCCCTGGAGTCCACCGGTGGAGGGCATCCCGTGTTCCCCACCCTGGGCCTCAAGCGTGAGGAGGACGTGCCCCAACCGGCGGGCCCACCCTCCCCGGGGGAGCTCATGGTGCGGGTCCTGGCCGTGGCCCGGCACCTGGCCGGTGACGACGACCTCAACCCCGACCCCGACGGGGACATCCGGCTGCGCTACGGCAGCGCCCCGGTGTTCATGAGGGTGGTGGGTGACCCACCGATGCTGCGGATCTTCTCCCCGGTGCTCGGGGACGTGGCGGCCAACTCGGCCCTGCTGAAGAGGCTAAACGGGATCAATGGGGGGTTGCCGGCGGGCCGGGTGTTCCACGCCGGGAGGACGGTTTTCATGGCCCTGGAGGTGATCCCCCTTCCCTACAGCGAGGAGCAGGTGGTGGCGGCCCTGAAGCTGCTGGGCCACCTGGCCGATCGCCTCGACGACGAGCTGCGGGAGAGCTTCGGGGCCCGTCGGGAGGAGGGTTTCGACTCCCGGCCGCCCCAGGGTGACGCCGGCTACCTCTGAGGCCCGCCACCCTTTTCTGACCTGGTGGGGCTCTGTGGGCGTCTGTCGAAACGCGGCACACCGGTGAGGCCTCGGGGGCCCGATTCAGGATCCTGGATCAACCAATTGTCCGGGCGTCAGACCTCCCCAATTCATTTCCTTCGCCGTCTTTCCCCATGACCACCGGGGCCACGGGCTGATCGGGATCGACGCGCATGGCTACGACCTTTCCCCGGGTGTGGGTTGCTCCTGGTGGGGTGGTACCCCGGCAGACGAGTGCATGACGGCCGATGGTCAGGTACCGATTGGCCGGTTCGATGCCATCAGATCACGGGGTGGGGACCCATGTCGGGTGGACCGGCCGGGCCCGGTCCAAGGGAACCGCCCGGCGGGTGGGGTCCTCTTCACGATCTGTCGGTTGACCGGTCCGGGTCAGGGGGACCGCCCACCGGGGGCTCCGCGGTGCGTGGGTTGTAGCCTGAGCGTTCGTGACGG
>JALSTE010000084.1 GCA_026983855.1 Acidimicrobiia bacterium | reverse complement strand
AGGGCCCGCCCCCGCCATTCGTCGCGACGAACCGCCGGCGGGAATGCGTCGACATCGGACGTCACCAGGTGGGTGGGGGCCACCCCCGATAGGAGCTCATCCCAGAAAACGGTCATGGCGGTCAGAATCCGGCCCTTGTCGGGAATCTCCTGGCCGAAGACCACGTCGTAGGCCGATATCCGATCCGAGGCGACCATCACCAGATGGCGGTCGTCCACCTCATAGAGATCCCGTACCTTGCCCGAGTGCAGGAGTTCGGGCCCCGATTCACTCATGGAACGCAGACCATCACAGCGGGGCCCGGGCCGCAACACCCGCAACGCTCTCCAGGTATCCCCACCAGAGTGGAAACTCCATCACAACGGCATGTGGGCCGCTACGTCCACGGCATCGGGTTCGGAGGCCTTCCAGCCCTCGATGCGGGCGGAAATCCGCTCGATCTGCGTGGCGGCCGTTCCGGTGAGGTCCCGGGGATCGGCGACCGCCGCCCGCAACTCCTCGATGGTGAGCGGCAGGCGGGGATCGGCCGCCAGACGATCGATCAGATCCTCACCGGTCGCCCGACCCTCCCTCATCTCGAGTGCGACCGCCACCGCCTGCTCACGGATCACCTCATGAGCCTCCTCGCGGCCCATTCCCGCCCGGACCGCGGCCATCAGGAAGCGGGTGGTGGCCAGGAACGGCAGGTAGCGGCGTAGCTCGGCCTCGATCACCGGGGGGAAGGCCCCGAAATCCTCCAGGACCGCCATCGAGGTGTGGAGCGCGGCGTTGGTGGCCAGGAAGGCGTCGGGAAGCAACACCCGTCTCACCACCGAGCAACTCACATCGCCCTCGTTCCACTGGTCACCGGCCACCCCCGCCGCCATCGTCAGGTGACCCCTGACCACCTTGGTCAGCCCACTGATCCTCTCCGCCGACCGGGTGTTCATCTTGTGGGGCATGGCCGAGGAACCCACCTGCCCGGGTCGGAATCCCTCCGTCACCTGCTCCAGCCCGGCCATGAGTCTGATCTGCAGGGCCAGATCGGACATGGCCGAGGTGATCTCGGCCAGGACGACCACGACGTCCAGATCCAGCGACCGGGGGTAGACCTGACCCACGGAGTCCATCACCCGATCGAAGCCGAAGTGGCGGGCCACCGTCAGTTCGAGACGGTGCACGACATCGGGATCACCGACCAGGTCCAGAAGGTCCTGCTGGGTCCCCACCGGACCCTTCAACCCCCTCATCGGGTAGCGGGCCAGGAAGGTGTCCAGCCGTTCGAGGGCCATCATCAGCTCCTCGGCCACATTGGCGAACCGCTTGCCGAGGGTGGTGACCTGGGCCACGGCGTTGTGGGTCCGTCCGGCGATCGGCTGGTCGGCGAACTCCGCCGCCCGGGCCCCCAGCCTCAGGAGCACCGCCACCCCGTCACAACGAACGAGTCTCAGGGCGTCCACCACCTGGATCTGTTCGACGTTCTCGGTCAGGTCCCGGCTGGTGAGGCCCATGTGGGCGTATTCGTGGCCGGCCAGGGCGGAGAACTCCTCCAGTCGGGCCTTGACGTCGTGGCGGGTGACCAGCTCCCGGCGTCGGATCGACTCCAGGTCCACCTGGTCGATCACCCTTCGGTAGTCCTCGATCGCCTCCTCGGGGATCTCCACCCCGACGGCCCGTTGTGCTTCCATCACCGCGGTCCAGAAGCGCCGCTCGAGGATGACGCGGTGCTCGGGCGACCAGATCCGGGTCATCAGGGGACTGGCGTAGCGGTCGGCCAGGATGTTGGCCATCGCCACCCCGGTACCGGCGCCCGTGGTCATCGCCCCCCCTCCTTTCTGAAGTCCTCCAGTGCGACGGCCAACCCCTCGTCCGCCACCGCCAGGATCTCCACCGCCAGCACCGCGGCGTTGGCGCTCCCGTCCACCGCCACCGTGGCCACAGGTATCCCCCGGGGCATCTGAACGGTCGAGAGGAGGGCGTCGAGACCGTCCAGGGCTCCCCCCGAGAGCGGCACCCCGATCACCGGGAGGGTCGTGTGGGCGGCCACGGCCCCGGCCAGGTGGGCGGCCATGCCCGCACCGCAGATGATCACCCCGTAGCCCTCCCCACGGGCGGAACGGGCGAAGCGCGCCACCTCGTCGGGTGAGCGGTGGGCGGAGAGCACCCGGACCCGGTGGTCCACGCCGAAGCGCTCCAGCATGAGGGTCGCCCCCTCCATGCGATCGGCGTCGCGCGGGGATCCCATGAGAATCGCCACCCTGGTCATGATCGCTCTCCTCGGTCCGGGGTTCGACGATGCACCTCGCCGGGGGCCGACACGGTGCCGCCGATGTCCTCGCGGTACTGCATACCGTCAAAATGAATCAGTGACACCGCGGCGAGAGCCCGGGTCCGGGCCTCGGCCACATCGGATCCCGATGCGGTGACGCTGAGCACCCTCCCCCCGGCGGTGACGGGTCGGCCGGCGGCATCGGTTCCCACACCGGCGCAGAACACCGCCACCCCCGCCAGGGCCCGGGCATCGTCGAGACCGGTGATCAGGTCCCCCGCACGGGGTGAGTACGGGTAGCCCTCGGACGCACACACGATCGTCACCATGGAGCGGTCGTCCAGGACGGGGGGATCGACGGTCTCCCCCCGGGCCACGGCCATGAAGGTCGGAACCGGGTCGCCCACCCACCGGGGAAGAACCACCTGTGCCTCGGGGTCACCGAAGCGGATGTTGTACTCCAGGAGCCTGGGCCCCTCCGGGGTGAGCATGAACCCGCCGAATAGAACCCCCCGATAGTCAATGCCCCGGCGGACCAGTTCCTCCACGGTGGGCTTCACCGCCTCGTCCATCATCTGATCGATCAGCTCCGGATTGGTCCCCGGGGCCGGACACACCGCCCCCATGCCCCCCGTGTTGGGACCACCGTCACCGGTCAGAAGTCTCTTGTGGTCCCGGGCCAGGGTGGGGATCACCGCGCACGTCGACCCCGACACCAGGGCGAAGAGCGAGACCTCTGGACCACTCAGGCCCTCCTCGATGACGATCCGGCGGCCCGCCCCCCCGAATGACTCCCCGGTGAGCTTGGCGGTCACATCGGCCCGGGCCTCGGCGACGTCGTCCGTCACCAGGACCCCCTTGCCCGCCGCCAGACCGTCGGTCTTGACCACGATGGTTCCCTCGGTCGTGGTCACGTGGTCCAGTGCGGCCTCGAGCTCCGTCGCTCCGAACACCCGATGGGAGGCGGTGGGCACTCCGGCCGCGACGATGACCTCCTTCATCCAGGCCTTGGACCCCTCGAGTCGGGCGCCGTCACGGTCCGGGCCTAACACCAGACACCCCCGGGATCGAAGCTCGTCGGCCAGTCCCTCCACCAGGGGAACCTCGGGTCCGATGACGAAGAGATCGGCGTCGACATCGAGGGGGGAGGTGGAGACCGATCCGTCGATGCAGGGATTACCCGGGGTGGCCACGACATCGGCGTGGGGTCGGAAGAGCTCCACCAGGGCGTGCTCCCTGGCCCCCGAGCCGACCACGCACACACGGGTCAACGGGCGACCTCCCTACTCGGGAAGATGGACGTACTGCTCACGACCGGGACCGACACAGACCATCGACACGGGGACTCCGACCCACTCGGATATGAAATCGAGATAGCCGCGGACGGCCGGGGGGAGATCGTGGAGTTCACGGGCGGAGGTGGTCTCCGATCCCCACCCCGGGATCTCCCGGTAAACGGGACGGGCCTTCTCCAGATCCACCATCCGGTCCGGGAGGTTCCGTCTCTCGACACCGTCGATCTCGTATGCGGTGCACACCATGATTCGGTCGAGCACGTCGAGTACGTCGAGTTTGGTGACCACCAGCTCAGTGCAACCGTTCAGACGCACGGCCTGCCTCAGCATCACCAGATCCAGCCACCCCGTACGGCGTCGCCGCCCCGTGTTGGTCCCGAATTCGTGGCCCCGTTCGACCAGGAGATCACCGGTCTCATCGTGCAACTCGGTCACGAACGGGCCGGCTCCCACCCGGGTGGTGTAGGCCTTGACCACCCCGACCACCCGGTCGATCACCCCCGGACCGATCCCGGCCCCGACCGTGGCCGCCCCCGCCACCGGATTGGAGGAGGTGACGAAGGGGTAGGTGCCATGGTCGAGATCGAGGAACGTGGCCTGGGCCCCCTCGAAGAGGACGCGCTGTCCCGCCTCCAGGCTCTCGTGTATCAGGGAGACGGTGTCGCCCGCGTACCCGGCGATACGGGGGGCGACCTCCTCCAGGTAGCGATCGGCGACCTCGGCGGGGTCGAATCCGGGATGACCGTGGACCTCACGAAGAATCTCGTTCTTGTCCAGCAGCGCCGCCTCGACCCGTCGGCGGAAGGTCGGTGGGTCCAGGAGGTGCTCGACCCGGACCCCGATTCGGGACGCCTTGTCGGCGTAGGCCGGGCCGATTCCCCTCCGGGTCGTCCCTATCCCGTGCTCACCCAACCTCTCCTCGTTGGCCGCGTCCATCGCCTGGTGGTAGGGCATCACCAGGTGGGCGTGGGTGGAGACCACCAGTCGCGAGCAGTCGACGCCCTTGCGTTCGAGCATGTCCACCTCGGCCAGCAGGAC
>JALSTE010000083.1 GCA_026983855.1 Acidimicrobiia bacterium | reverse complement strand
GCTACTAGGCATGGGCCCAGGGGCCCGATTCGACTGGCCGGTGGGTCGGAGACCGACCTGATCACGCCCGCTTCCCGTGGCCAGGGCCCCGGAGCGCCGGTGGCGACGGTCCGATCCCCGGCCAGGCGTTCACGTCCCGTGGCAACGGCCGCGGTCCATCTCTCCCGCCGCCCCGGTGGGGTCGCCGGTCGGAGAGCCGGTCAGTTCTGGGTGTCGAGGAACCTCTGGATCTCGTCGGCCAGTTCGTCGCCCGAGGGCAGCTCGATGTCGGTGGTGGAGCCCATGGCGTCGAGGTGGCGTTCCAGGGCCTTGACCAGCATCTCGTGCTGGGGGTCCTCGGCGATGAGGGCGTCGAGGGTCCGGCGGGTGTGGACGGCGGCCTCGGTGAGGGAGTCGGTCGAGATTCCCATACCGGTGAGGTCGTCGAGGGCCTCGATCAGGGCGACGGAGCCGGCCGGTTGGTCCATGTTGGCGGCGTAGTGGGGGACGGGGGCCCACAGCCCGACGGAGGGAATCCCGGCCCGGGCCATCTCCCACTCCAGGACCGCCTGGACACCGGCGGGAACATCGAGCTGGCCGGGCTGGAAACCCACCCGGGTGGCCAACTCACGGCTCGAGGCCGTGGCCACGATCGACACCGGGCGGGTGTGGGGCACCGGGGCGGGGAAGGCCCCCAGCCCCACCATCATCTCCACGTCGAGGTCGAGGGCCAGGTCGACCATGGCCCCGGCGAACCTTCGCCAGTGGCGGTCGGGTTCGTCGCCGGTGACGGTCACCACCCTCTGCCCCCGGCGGTCGTGGCCCAGGCCCACCTCGACCCGGGGCCAGATGAGCTTCTCCAGAACACCGTCGACGACCCTCATCATCGGGCGGCGGCTGCGGTAGTCGATTATCTGATCATCGTCGAAGGAGGCCACGGGCTCGGGGTCGGCCTGACCGATGATCGTGTCCATGGCTATGCGACCGGCCGAGCCGGGATCCACCCAACCCCTCAGGTGCACGACCATCACCGTGCCCGGGTGGTCCTCGGTGGAATGGGGGAGTACGTAGTCACCGTTCTCGGCGGGGAAGGGGGCGGAGCCGGTGTTCTCGTCACCGGCCGCGGGGATACGAGCCGTTTCGTGGGATCGGGGGGACTGTTCGTCGTTCATCTCATCCTGCTGGTGCGAATGGTGTCCACCGGTTGATGCCCTCCGGACCATCCGGTAGGAACATCTGTACCCATGGTAGAGGGTTAGGGTCCAGATACAACTCGATGGGGACCGGGGTGATCATCGTGGGCCGGTCAGGGAATCTCCGGGCGAGCCGAGGCGTTGAACCCTGGTGCCATGATCGATGTAACCGATGCCACGTTCGAAACCGAAGTAGTCGAGAGGTCCCGTCAGGTCCCCGTGATAGTGGACCTGTGGGCCCCCTGGTGCGGCCCCTGCCGTACCCTCGGACCCCTCCTGGAGAAGGTCATCTCCGAGACCGGGGGAGCGGTGACCGGGGTGAAGATAAACGTCGACGAGAACCCCGCCGTGTCCCAGGCCTTCAAGGTCCAGTCGATCCCGATGGTCGTGGCCTTCAAGGACGGCCAGGCCGTGGATGGCTTCATGGGGGCCCAACCCGAGGGGGTGATCCGGGAGTTCGTGGCCAAGTTGGCCCCCACCCCCGAGGAGTCCGAAGCCGACGCCCTGGTGGCCCTGGGGGACGAGGCGTCCCTGCGTCGGGCCCTGGAGCTGGACCCCGACCACGAGGGGGCCATCGTGGCCCTGGCCGAGCTGCTGCTGGCCGATGGTCGCAACGACGAGGCCCTGGAGATCCTGGGACGCATTCCCGAGACCCCCGAGACCCGCCGGGTGGCGGCCCTGGCCCGTACCGGGCTGGCGGGAGCCGAACTGGGGGAGGACCTCGACGCCAAGCTGGAGGATCTCCTCTCCCGGGTCAGGGGCGACGACGACGCCCGCCGGGAGTTCGTCGACCTGCTGGAGGTCATGGGGGCCGATGATCCCCGCACCGGTACCTGGCGCCGCCGCCTGACCAACGCCCTGTACTGAGCGGACGGTCCCAACCGGCCGGGACCCTCCGGCCGGGGCTGAAGCCGCCGACCCGGGGCCACCTCCCCGTGGCGGTGACACCTGCCGTCGGCTCGGTGGTCGACGCCCCTTGACTGGAGCCTCACGGGGGGTAGGGTTCGGTCACCGCCATCACGTGTGACGCCACGCTACGGCTGCTCTTCCCCGGTGAGACCTTCCCCCGGGGACCCTGTTGGGCAGGAGAGCGATGATGGACCCGTCAGTGGACGGAACGGATCCCGGTACGCGACGCGGGTCGGGACGGTTGGGGGCCGCGTTCCCGGTGGCCGGATGGCCGCCAACCCTGGAGGAGGTCGGATTCTGGTTCCGGGAGGGCCGTGGGGTGGTGACGGTCGCCGTGGGGGCCCTCCTCGTGGCCATGGCCGTGGGGGCATTCCTGCTGTTCCGTGCGGGTGGGGCCGGAGGGGTGCCGTCGGCGAGAGCGGAGGCGCTGTTGCCCCGGGCCACCACCCCATCCTCGCCGATTCTCACCGAGGCCACGGTCGTGGTGCACCTGGCGGGAGGGGTTCGCCGCCCCGGGGTGTACCGGGTGGAGGCGGGATCGAGGGTGATCGACGTGGTGGAGACGGGAGGGGGATTCGCCCCCGACGCCCGTCCCGACGATCTGAACCTGGCCGCCCTGGTCCGGGACGGCGACCAGATTCGGGTGCCGGTGCGGGGTGATCCACCATCGGTGGGGGGAACCACGGACACCCCCGGGGGCCCGGTGGATGTCAACCGGGCCGACGCCACCGAGTTGGAGCGGCTCAAGGGTGTCGGTCCGGCCCTGGCGGCGGCGATCATCGCCTACCGGGAGGCCCACGGTGATTTCGCCACCCTCGACGACCTCATCGAGGTGCCCGGGATAGGCCCGGCCAAACTGGAGGCCCTCAGGGATCAGGCCACCACGTGACATCGCCGGGTGGTGGGGTGGCGGGCGGTCCGCCCGGCTCGATGGCGGGCGTCGGGTCGGGTTTGGATCTGCCTCCCGCCCTGGCCGCCCGCAGCATCCCCGATCGGGTGCTGGTGGTTCTGGCCTCGGCGGTGTGGGCGGCGGCGTCGGGGGTCCCACCGGTACCCCTGGCCATCGTGGGCGCACTGGTCGTGGGCGCCCTGGGGGCGGGTCACCGCTCGTTCGGCCGCTCCCTGGCGCTGACGGTCCTGCTCGTGGTCGTGGTCTCCACCCTGGCGGCCCGGGCCGAATCCGGGTTGAGGGTGCCCGACGGGGTGCCGGTCGCCGGACGGGCCACCCTGGTGTCGGATCCCGAGTGGTTCGGTGGTGCCCTCAGGGTCGACCTGTCCCTGGCCGGGCGACGCTACGAGGTCTGGCTCCGCGGTTCCCCGGCCTACCGGGTGGAGGACATGCTGGCCGGGGAGTCGGTGGTGGTGTCGGGGCGCACCGACGCCATCGAGGGCCCGGAGCGGGCCTGGTCGCGTCCCCGCCACATCGGGGCCCGTCTGGTGGTGGAGAACCTCACCGATCCCCGCCGGGCGGGCGGGTTGTTCGGACCGGCCAACTCCCTGAGAAGACTCCTCGCCCGGGGGGCCGCGCACCTGGGCCGAAGGGACCGGGTTCTGCTGGCCGGCTTCACCGTGGGCGACGACCGGGGTCAGGACCCGCTGGTTACCGACGACTTCCGGGCCTCGGGGCTCACCCACCTCATCGCCGTCTCGGGTCAGAACGTGGCGTTCGTCCTGCTCCTGGTCGGTCCCCTCCTGCGCCGACTGGGTCCCCGGACGGGTGTTCTGCTCACCGGTCTGGTCCTGGTGGAGTTCGCCCTGGTCACCCGGTGGGAACCCTCGGTGCTGCGGGCGGCGGTGTTGGCCATGATCGTGGTGGTCGGATCCACCCGTGGCGCCCGTCCCGGTTCGCTACGGGCCCTGGCCCTGGCGGTGACCGTCCTGCTTATCGTGGATCCCCTCCTGGTCTGGTCGGTGGGCTTCCAGCTCTCGGTGGCGGCGTCGTTGGGGATGATCCTGCTCTCGGGGCCCGTGACCCGATTCCTGCCCGGTCCCCGGTTCCTGGCCGAGCCCCTGGGGGTCACGGTGGGGGCCCAGGTGGCCGTCAGTCCCCTCCTGGTGGGCTACTTCGGGACCGTGCCCCTGGTGTCGGTACCCGCCAACCTGCTGGCCGTGCCGGTGGCGGGACCGCTCATGGTGTGGGGCCTCACGGCCGGCCCCCTGGCCGGGATGGTGGGTGGAACCACGGCTCGGATACTCCACCTGCCCACCCGCTTGATGATCGCCTGGGTGGCGGGGGTGGCCCGGGAGGCCGCGGCGCTGCGGGCGCCGGTCCTCGACTCGGGGGCCCTGGTCGTGGCCGGCCTCACCGGTGGGATCGGATGGCTGGCCCTCCGGTGGTGGCGTGGCGCGGCCGGCGGCCGGGGAACTATCGCCGGTCCGGGCGGGAGGGGAGCGGTGCTGGTGGCGGTGGCCCTGACCGCCGGTCTCCTCTGGAGCGCCGCCCCCCTGGGATGGAGGGGCCACCCGTCCCCGGTGGTTCGACCGACGAAGGGAATGGAGATCTGGC
>JALSTE010000082.1 GCA_026983855.1 Acidimicrobiia bacterium | reverse complement strand
ATCTTCGTGGACGAGGTCAGAAAGACACCCATGGCCAGGACCGACCCCTCCTCGACGATGACCCCCTCCACCACCTCGCTTCGGGCCCCTATGAAGCAGTTGTCCTCGATGATCACCGGGTTGGCCTGGAGGGGTTCCAGAACCCCCCCGATGCCGACGCCACCGGAGAGGTGACAGTCCGCACCGATCTGGGCGCAACTCCCCACCGTCGCCCAGGTGTCGATCATGGTTCCCTCACCCACCCGGGCCCCGACGTTGACGAACGACGGCATGAGCACCGCCCCCGGGGCCACGAACGCCGATCGCCTCACGATGGACCCCGGGACGGCCCGGAACCCGGCCGCCTCGAACTGCTCGGGACCCCAGCCGGCGAACTTGGAGGGCACCTTGTCCCACCACACGGCCCCCCCGGGTCCGCCCTCGATGACCTCCATGGGGTTGAGCCGGAACGACAGCAGCACCGCCTTCTTCACCCACTGATGGACGACCCAGCCCCCCGCTGTCTTCTCCGCCACCCTGAGGGTTCCCGAATCCAGCTCGTCGAGGACCCCCTCGACCGCCTCGCGGACCTCCCCCGTGGCCCCCGGGGTCAGGGAGTCCCGCTGATCCCACGCCCGGTCCACGGTCTCGATCAGGGAATCGGGGTTCCCGGCGGTGGGACTGTGATCGCTTGATTCGGTCAATGTGGGGCTCCTGTTCGCACCGGTGGTCGGATCGGTCCCATCACGGTAGGCCACCCGTCGGGGAGGCCCCTAGAGTGTGACTCCCGACACGCGAGGGGGAGTGAGCATATGAAGGTGCCTCTGACCATCGAGGATTTCCTGTACCGGGCCGAGAACGTCTACGGGGACCGGATAGGGGTCGTGGACGAGCCGAATCCCCCCGGAGGGGGGCTGGGCTCCCTCACCTGGCGCGAGTTCGCCGAACTGACCCGGGCCCAGGCGGCCAAGCTGGACGAGTTGGGCATCGGCTTCGGCGAGAGGGTGGCCATGGTCTCGCAGAACTCGGCCCGCCTGCTCACCTCGTTCTGGGGGGTGGCCGGGCACGGTCGGGTGTTCGTGCCCATCAACTTCCGGCTCTCCCACGACGAGATCGCGTACATCGTGGCCCACAGCGGGGCCCGGATGCTGCTGGTGGACCCCTCCCTGGCGGAGACCTGTGCGGGTATCGACGTCGACCACCTGGTCGTCATGGGGACCGACACCGACGATCAGATCTACCTCCACGGTGTCGAGCCCATGGCCCACGTGCCCGACGAGGACGCCACCGCCACCATCAACTACACCAGCGGAACCACCGCCCGTCCCAAGGGGGTCCAGCTCACCCACCGCAACGTGTGGCTGAACGCGGTGACGTTCGGCTGGCACACCGGGGTGAACGACTGGGACAACTACCTCCACACCCTGCCCATGTTCCACTGTAACGGCTGGGGCATGCCCTTCGCCCTGGCCGGTATGGGCTGCAAGCAGGTGGTGCTGCGTGAGGTCCGCGGCCCCGAGATCCTCAGACGGGTCGCCGAACACGACATCACGCTCATGTGTGGGGCCCCCGCCGTGGTGGCCGCGGTTCTCGACGCCGCCCGGGACTGGGAGGGTGAGATCCCCGGCCGGGGGCGGGTCCGCATGGTCGTGGCCGGGGCTCCTCCCCCCACCCAGACCATCGCCCGGATGCAGGACGAACTGGGCTGGGAGTTCATCCAGATCTACGGTCTCACCGAGACCGCCCCCCTGCTCACCATGAACCGCCACCGCCGTGAGTACGAGGGCATGGACAGCGAGGCCCGGGCCCGCAAGTTGGTGAGGGCGGGTTCACCGACCCTGGGGATCAAGGTCTGTGTCGACGCTGAGGGGGAGATCCTGGCCCGCGGGAACCACATCCTGGAGGCCTACTGGGAACAACCCGAGGCCACCGACGAGGCCATCGTGGACGGTTGGTTCCACACCGGCGACGGCGGAATCATGGATGACGAGCACTACGTCACGATCAACGACCGCAAGAAGGACGTCATCATCTCCGGGGGTGAGAACGTCTCGTCCATCGAGGTCGAGGACACCCTGTTCAGCCATCCCGCCGTGGCCGAGGTGGCCGTCATAGGTGTCCCCCACGAGAAGTGGGGGGAGACGGTGAAGGCCCTGGTGGTCCTGGCTCCCGGTGCCGAGGCCACCGAGCGGGAGCTGATCGACCACACCCGTCAACACCTGGCCCACTTCAAGTGCCCCACCTCGGTGGAGTTCCGGGATGAACTGGCCCGGACCGCCACCGGGAAACTGCAGAAGTTCAAACTCCGGGCCCCCTACTGGGAGGGGCGGGAGAAGATGGTCAACTGAATCCCCGGGGTCTGAACCCCCGGAGGCCAATCGTGGGAGTTGTCACTCTCAGAGTGATTACTCCTACAATGGGTCCATGCCCGGATCGCCCTCACCCCTGCGGGGTGCCCACACCGAATCCCCCGGGTTCGAGCCCGAGTACGGCGTCGACGAGCTGGCCAAGGTCAGCGGGCTCACGGTCGACACCATCCGCTACTACCAGAAGCTGGGACTGGTGCCCCCACCCCGACGCCGGGGCCGCCGGGCCGTCTACGGCTCGTCCCACCAGCGACGCCTGGAACGGATCCGTGATCTGTCCGAACAGGGATTCACCCTCGAGCAGATCCGGCGTCTGGCCGCCGACCACACCGACCCCCGGCTGGCGGCCCTGGCCGGGGAGGATCCGGCCACCCTCACCCACGCCGAGTTGGTGGCCGAATCTGGTCTGGATCCCGAACTGGTTCGCCTGGCCATCGACACCGGACTGATCCGACCTTCCGGGGCCGGGCCCGACCTCTTCGAGCCCAGGGCCGCCGACATGCTCAGGGCCGGCCGCACCCTGCTGGAGTCAGGGGTTCCCCTCGATGAACTCGTGGCCCTGGCCCTCCGTCACGCCGATCACGTGGAGTCGGTGGTGACCGAGGCCGTGGAACTGTTCGGGCGTCATCTGCCCCGGGGGGATCACGAGCTGACGGCGAGGATGATCCGGGACCTCGTGCCCGTGATCGCCGATCTGGTGGCCGACCACTTCCGCCAGACCCTCATCGACACCGTCACCACCCAGATCACCAACCCGGCACCAACCCACGAGAACCAGCCGTGACCCCCACCGCCCTCACCACCGGGCTGCCGGCGGCACTCCATGTCGCCACCGCCGACCTGGCCACCGGGCCCGACCTGGTCGCCCTGCGCAGTCGGCTCCGTGATCCCGACTCGTTCACCTGGCTGCGACCCGACGGCGACGACTCCATCCTCACCTGGGGCCGGGCCGCCCACTGGTCCCCCCGATCCGGGGGTCACGACTTCGCCTCGGCCCGCCGATTCGTCGACGATGTCCGTCGGCACCTCAGCGGATTCCGCTCGGTGGTCGTGGGCGGGTTCTCCTTTGCCGGCGACACCGGGAGAGGCGATCCCGGACCCTCCCGGGGGATCCCGGCCTGGTCCGCCTTCGGCTCCGGTCACCTGACGGTCCCGGCGGTGCAGGTTGTCAGGCGTGACTCGCGTTGGACCGTCACCTCCATCGACCCCGACCCCCTGAGGGCCCGCCGGCAACTGACCGGGGCCCTCGAGCTCATCGAGGAGGTGGCCGCAAGCCCCCGAAACGCCGGGCCCCGGGGGACGACCACCAGGGGCTGCGTCGTGGACGGGTTCGACCCCCGGGTGGTCGACACCACCGCCGACCACTTCACCCAGATCGTCGCCCGGGCCGTGACCGACATCGCCTCCGGGCGTCTGGAGAAGGTCGTGCTGGCCCGGTCGGTGGAGCTGATCGGCCGGATCGACCTCGACTGCTGGCTGGCCCGCCTGCGGGACCGGTTCCCGAGCTGCGCCGTGTTCGCCCATCGGATCGGCCCCGTCACGTTCTTCGGAGCCTCTCCCGAACGACTCGTTTCCGTGAACGGCCGAACCGTGGAGACATCTGCCCTGGCCGGATCGCGTCCCCGCGGCCCCGATCCCGACTCGGACCGGGTTCTGGCCGAGGAACTGTGGAACTCGGTCAAGGAGCAGAACGAGCACCGGTTCGCGGTGAAGCACCTTCGTGACGGTCTCCGCACCGCGGGTGTCGAGCTGGATCCCGACCGGGAGACCGAGGTTCTCCGGATACCCGGCATCCAGCACCTGCACACTCCGATAACCGGGACACGGCCCGCCGGGGTGGGGATCCTCGATCTGGTCGAGAGCCTCCATCCCAGTCCGGCGGTGGCGGGTACGCCCACACCGGCGGCGTTGGAGTGGATCTCCCGTCACGAGGGACTGGACCGCGGCTGGTACACCGCCCCGATCGGGTGGCTGGACACCGAGGGCGAGGGTGAGTTCCGGGTGGGTCTCAGATCGGCCGTCCACTCCTCGGACACCGACACCACCACCCTGTTCGCCGGAGGCGGAATAGTCGGCCGGTCCGTTCCCACCGACGAGCTGGCCGAGACCCGCACCAAGCTGGGAGCCCTGCTCGATGTCCTCCCCCGCTGATTCCACCCCGACGGAGACCCGGATCGATCCCGCCGGCGGGTCGGAACGATCAGCCCCCGGCCCCACCCAGGAGGCGGTCAGGTCCTTCATGGCCGAGCTGGCCGCCCACGGG
>JALSTE010000081.1 GCA_026983855.1 Acidimicrobiia bacterium | reverse complement strand
AGCCGACCAGCGTTCAGCGTTTCAGCCGATCAGCGGCGCTGCATCTTGGCCAGCAGCCGCAGCACCTCGAGGTAGATCCACACCACGGTGATCAGCACCCCCATGGCCGCGAACCAGTCCATGTAGCGGGGGTGGGGCTGGGCCTCCAGCCGGCTGATCAGATCGAAGTCGATCAGCAGGTTCATGGTGGCGATCCCGACGATCACCAGGGAGATCCCGATGCCGAGGGGGCCGGTGTCGTTCAGCAGGGGCACCTGGGCCCCGAACAGGCGCAGCAGCAGGTCGATGACGTACACCCCGAGGATGCCCATGGTGGCCCCGACGATGGCCTTGGTCATCTTGGGGGTGAGCCGGAGACGACCCGAGGAGTACAGCACCCACATGGTGGCGAAGAGAACGGCGGTGATCAGCGACGCCTGGAGCACGATCCCGTCGTAGGCGGCCTCGTACACCCGGGAGATGCCACCGACGAAGAGTCCCTCGGCCACGGCGTAGAGGGGAGCCAGCACCGGGCTCTTCTCGGGCCGGGCCACGGCCCAGAACACCAACCCCAGACCCACGAAGATGGCCACGAAGGGCACGAAGGGGGCCACCCCGACCGTCCACCATCCGGCGGCGAACATGACCATGAACAGGAATCCCAGGGCCCCGGTGGCGGCCCAGGGGTCGGAGATCGTGCGGCCCTCGGTGATCGGACCGGGGGCCCCGGTGTCGAAACCGGTCCCCGCCGACCGTAGGGCGGTCTGGGAGAGACCACGGGTGAGGAAGGGATTGGTCGATTTGCGTTCCAGAACCGCGGGTTCAGCCATGCCCACAGCCTGCCGCGGCACGGGACTTTCCACAACCACGTTCACACAGGCGTAACTTCGGGGTCCACGACCACCGACAGCGGAGGAAGCACATGGATCGGCAGTCCGAGACCGGCGAGGCCGCCGCCGCCACCGACGACACCGTGGTGGCCGTGGACATCGGTGGGGAGCAGATCCACTGGGACCAGGACATGAGCTACGGCCAGTACCTGCACCTCGACACCCTGCTCGACGCCCAGAAGCCGCTGACCGACGAGCACGACGAGATGCTGTTCGTCATCATCCACCAGGCCACCGAACTCTGGCTGAAGCTGTCCCTGCACGAACTGGACGCCGCCATCGCCGAGATCCGGGCCGACAACGCCCGTCCGGCGTTCAAGATGCTGTCCCGCATCGCCCGCATCCAGGCCCAGCTCATCCAGTCCTGGGAGGTGCTGAGCACCCTCACCCCCGTCGACTACCTGAGGTTCCGGGACCGGCTGGGGGCGTCCTCGGGTTTCCAGTCCTACCAGTACCGTCTGCTGGAGTACCGGATCGGCAACAAGAACCCGGCCCTGGCCGAGGTCCACCGCGCCCATCCCGAGATCCACGCCCGACTGCAGGAGGCCCTGGCCGCCCCCTCGCTGTACGACGAGGTGCTGGCGATGATGGCCCGCAGTGGCTTCGACCTGCCCGCCGAGGTTCTCGAGCGAGACTTCTCCCAGCCCTACGTGCCCCGCCCCGAGGTGGAGGACGCCTGGCTGGCGGTGTACCGCGACACCGAGACCCACTGGACCCTCTACGAACTGGCCGAGAAGCTGGTGGACCTGGAGCAGAACTTCCAGAACTGGCGCTTCAGCCACATGAAGACCGTGGAGCGCATCATCGGCTACCGCCGGGGCACCGGGGGATCGTCAGGGGTCCACTTTCTCAGGAAGGCCCTGGATCTCCGATTCTTCCCCGAGGTGTGGGACGTGCGCACCCGGCTGTAGCGCCCACCGCGGTATCAATCAACGTTTGCCCCTCAGGCGGGCCAGGTAGCGGCGGGCGGACTCGCGGCCCTCGGGGTCGCGCAGGGCGGTCATGAGGGAGTCCACGTCGGACCAGGCCCGGTCCACCCCCACCATGGCCGCCGTCACCGCGTTGACGTGACGTTTCGTGGCCTGGACGGGGTGACGGGGCTTCTCCGCCAGGCAGGCGACCAGTTCCTCCACCTCGGCGTCGAGACGGTCGGCGGGCACCACCCGGTTGAGGAACCCCAGGGACCGGGCCTCCTCGGGGGTGAACCGGCGACAGGTCATCACCAGCTCCTTGGTCAGGGTGGGCCCGATCTCGCGCACCAGCCGGGGGATGCCGCCCCACGCCAGGGGGATGCCCAGGTCGATCTCGGGTATGAACATCACCGCGTCGTCCACCGCCACCCTGAGGTCGCAGGTGGCGGCCAGGACCAGGCCCCCGCCCACGCACGGGCCGTTGATGCGGGCCACGGTGACGGCCCTCATGGCCTCCATGGCCTCGGCCATCAGACGGCCGGCGTCGGCGTCGTCGCGGGGATGCATCTCCTGGGCCGCCCCGCCGGCCTCGAAGGCCGACACGTCGGCCCCGGCCGAGAACGCCCGTCCCCGGCCGGTGACCACCACCACCTTCAGGTCGTGGTGGGTGTCGAACCAACGGGCGGCGGACGCTATCTCCCTCAGGCAGTGGCTGCTCAACGGGTTCAGGTGGTCGGGGTCGTTGAGGGTGAGCGTTCCCCGGTTCCCCGTCACCTCCACCTCGAGCGTGTCGAACTCCATGTGTCCCCCTGCCGTGTCGTGTTGCGAGCTCCCGGATTCTCGCGCTCCCGCCGCCACCGACCCAAGCCCCGGACCCGACCCACCGGCCGGGCGGGGCGCAGCTCCGGGCCCCAAGAGGGGCGGTCAACCCCGATTTCGGGCCAGGTACTCCAGGGCCGCGGTCAACCCCGATTTCGGGCCAGGTACTCCAGGGCCGCGGTCACTCCCCCGCGGCCGTGGGGGATGCCCATGGCCTCGAACGTCATCTCTATTCCGCCCAGGGCCCCGATGACCATGGGCTCGTTGAGGTCCCCGAGGTGCCCCATGCGGAAGGCACGACCGGCCAGCTCGAACATGCCCCCTCCGACCGACACGTGGAACCGCTCCCTCACCACCCTCAGGAAGGTCTCACCGTCGACGTCGGGATCCATGCGCACACAGGTGACGGCGTTGGACCGGCGTTCGGGGTCCACCACGTTGAGTTCCATGTACCCGGCCTCGGACCACACCCCCACCGCCTCGCGTACCGCCTGGGCCAGCCGGGCGTGCCGGGCCACCACCACGTCCATCCCCCCCTCCTCGGCCACCAGGTCCAGGGCGGCCCGCAGGGCGTACATGTGCTGCTCCGGTGGGGTGCCCCCGAACCTCATGTACACGTACTCACCGTTCATCCGCGGTCGCCAGTCCCAGTAGCCGCGGGGGGAGTCGATCTCGTGACAGCGTTCCACCGCCCGGGGACTCAGGGCGCAGAACGAGAGTCCGGGGGGCATCATCATCCCCTTCTGGGAGGCGGCCAGAACCACGTCGACACCCCAATCGGCCATGTTCATGGTCTCGGTGCCGGTGGAGGCGATGCCGTCGACCACGAACAGGGCCGGGTGGGAGGCGGCGTCGATGGCGGCCCGGATGGCGGGGATGTCGGCGGTGGCCCCCGTCGAGGTCTCGGTGTGACAGACGAACACGGCCTTGATCCGGTGGTCGGTGTCGGCGGCCAGCACCGCCCCGATGGCCTCGGGGTCGGGGGCCTCCCTCATGGAGCACTCCACCGATTCGACCCGGCGGCCCAGACCGGTGGCCATCTCCCCCCACCGGTTGGAGAACAGCCCGGCGTCGGCCAGCAGGAGGGTGTCGCCGGGTTCGAGGACGTTGACGATGGTGCCCTCCCACGCCCCGTGCCCGACGGCGACGTAGCAGATGATCTCCGCCGCCCCCCCGAACCAGGTGGGCAGTTCGGCGAAGCAGCTCTCGACCAGGGTCTCGAAGGACGGGTCCACGAAGTCCACCGCCGGACGGCGGAAGGCCTCCAGGACCCGATCGGGGATGTTGGTGGGACCGGGGTTGTGTATGAATTCTCTGCCGCTCACATCCCTTCCCTACCAGTCCCGTGGGCCCCTTTCCGGGGTTTTGGCGACATCAGGTCCTCCCGGCCACCAACTGGACCGGTACGTGGCCGGACCCGACCCCACCGGGGTGGTCGCTGCGGGGAGCCCGGGGATGCGACAATTGGGGGCCTTGCCCCCGTAGCTCAGCTGGACAGAGCAACGGACTTCTAATCCGCAGGTCGCAGGTTCGAATCCTGCCGGGGGCGCAGCCGGAGGGTCGGCGGAACCGGGCACCCCCACCCGATCCGGAGCTCGGGCCATCCACGGGCCGCCGACGCGGACCGACCGTGGCACGGTCTACGGCCGGGGCCGGGTGCTCCAATAGGATGCCGCGGAGAGACCGCCGGAGACCCTCCGGCACCGAGCGCGACCGACCGGGGCCCCACCATGTCCGACACCCAGCCATCGGGACGGAACGACCCACGAGCGGACCCCGAGGACCCCGTCGAGACCTTCCGGGCCCTGTTGACCACCCTGGGCATCGACCCCGACTCCCCACCCGAGGCCGCCGACACCGTGGCCCGCCTGGCGGCCGACATGGTCATCGACCGCAACGCCCACCTGAGCTTCAACGAACTCCTCGGGGTCCTCGGGGCACCCGATCCCGACCGGGTGATGGCCCTGCTCACCGCCCTGGACATCGTGATTCCCTCGCCCGAGCTGGTCAT
>JALSTE010000080.1 GCA_026983855.1 Acidimicrobiia bacterium | reverse complement strand
CACCGGCGACAGTGGACGCCAGACCGGCCGGGAGACGGTGGGTCACACCGTGGGGTACGAACTGTTCGACCGGGTCTCGGTGGAGGAGATCGCCGAGAGGGCCGCCCGGCAGGCCCTCACCAAGCTCGGGGCCCGTCCCGCGCCATCGGGTGAACTGCCGGTGGTGATCGCCCGGGGATCGGGTGGTGTGTTGTTCCACGAGGCGTGTGGGCACGGCCTGGAGGCCGATCTGGTGGCCAAGGGGGCGTCGGTGTTCGCCGGACGGGTCGGCGAGAGGGTGGCCGCTCCCGGGGTCACCCTGGTGGACGACGGCACCATGGCCGGGGAGTGGGGTCGTGTATCCGTCGACGACGAGGGGCGGCCCGCCGGTCGCAACGTGCTGATCGAGGACGGGATCCTCACCGACTACATGTGGGACCATCTCCGGGCCCGGACCCAGGGCCGCCGGCCGAGCGGAAACGGCCGGCGGCAGACCTACCGCCATCTGCCCATGGTCCGCATGACCAACACCTTCGTGGAGAACGGCGTCGAGGACCCCGAGGGAATCATCGCCCGCACCCCCCGGGGGGTCTACGTGGCCAAGCTGGGTGGGGGGCAGGTGAACACGGCCACGGGGGACTTCGTGTTCGGGATGGTCGAGGCCTACCTCATCGAGGACGGGCGGCTGACCGAACCCCTCCGGGACGCCAACCTGATCGGCAACGGGCCCCAGGTCCTGCTGGACATAGACGCCCTCGGCAACGACTTCGCCATGGGGCCGCCGGGAACCTGCGGCAAGGACGGACAGGGCGTGCCGGTGGGGGACGGTCAGCCCACCCTGAGGGTCCGGAGTCTGACCATCGGGGGGACGGCGGCGTGAGCGGGGACGAACTGGGCGAGGTGGCCGGAGGGTTGTTGTCGAGGGCCTCGGGTGGAGAGCAGATCGAGGTCTACCTGGCCCGGGGCCGGTCCACCACGGTGAAGGCCTACGACGGTGAGGTCGAGTCCCTCAAGTCCGGGGAGTCCCACGGTGCGGGTGTGAGGGTGGTCTCGGGCGGCCGGGAGGGATTCGCCTCGGCCGGTTCACTGGACCCGGGGATACTCAGCGATCTGCTGGACGAGGCCCGGTCCAACGCCGCCCTGTCCGAGCCGGACCCGAACGTGGGGCTCACCGGGCCCGATGGCGTCGACCCGCCCTCGCCGGAACTGCTGGACCCCGATCTGGAACGGGTGGGGGACTCCGAGCGGATCCGGCTGGCCCTGGAACTGGAGAAGCTGGCCCGATCCATCGATCCCCGGGTCACCGGTGTGCGTACCTCGGTGTACTCCGACGGGATCGGTGAGGTCAGGGTCATGTCCACCGAGGGCATCGACACCGGTTCCCGGGCCGGAACCGCGTCGCTGTCGGTCTCACCCCTGGCCGTGCAGGGCGAGGAGACCCAGATCGGCTTCGCCTCCGACGCCGCCCGCCACCCTCGTCTCCTGGACCCCGCCGAGGTGGCGGCGGAGGCCGTGGAGCGGGCCGTCTCCATGCTCGGGGCCGACAAGCCCGCCAGCGGACGGATGACGGCGGTGCTGGACAAGAGGGTGGTGGCCTCGTTCATGGCCCTGGTGGGGGCGACCCTCACCGGGGAGATGGTGCGCAAGGGCCGATCGCCGTTCGGGGACCGTCTCAGCGAGGAGATCGCGGTGTCCGGGCTGACCCTCGTCGACGACCCCACCGATCCGGACTCCCTGGCGGCGGGAATCCACGACGGTGAGGGACTGGCGGTGCGACGCAACGTGTTGATCGGCGGGGGAGTTCTGGAGAGGATCCTCCACAACTCCGAGACCGCCCGGTGGGCGGGCACCCGGTCCACCGGATCGGCGGTCAGGAGCTCACGCTCGACCCCGGGGGTGGGCCTCCAGGCCATGAGGATCGAGCCCGGCGACGTCGGCTTCGACGACATGCTGTCCCGGGTGGGCGAGGGCGTCTACATCAGATCGGTGAACGGACTCCACTCCGGCACCAACCTCATCAGCGGCGACGTGTCGGTGGGGATCCAGGGCCACATGATCCGGGGTGGGGTCCTGGCCGAGCCGGTCAGGGAGGCCACCATCGCCACCACTCTGCAGCGCATGCTGAGGGAACTGGTGCTGATCGGATCCGATTTCGAGTTCCTCCCCGGCGGTACCGGGTCGGTGACCATGGCGGTCGACGGGATCGCCCTGTCGGGACGTTGAGGTAGGCGGTGGACCACACACTGCTTCCCCATCTCCGGAATCCGGCCGCCCCGGGACGGATCAGGGTCGACATGCACGTTCACACCATGTGGTCGGGGGACTCCACCACCACCCCCGACGAGATCGCCGAGGCCGTGGTCCGCACCGGTGTGGACGTGATCTGCGTGACCGATCACCACGCCATCGAGGGGGCCCGCCGCCTGGCCCGCACCCTGCCCTGCCGGGTGGTGGTGGGGGAGGAGGTCGCCACCCACACCGGTGAGCTGATCGGTCTGTTCCTGACCGAGCGGATCCCCCAGGGTCTGCCGGCCCGGGAGACGGCGGAGCGGATCCGGGCCCAGGGGGGCCTGGTCTACGTGCCCCACCCCTTCGATCCCATGAGGCGGAACCTGGCCGAGGAGACCCTGGTCGATCTGACCGAGAGGGGCCTGATAGACGCCGTTGAGGTGATCAACGCCAAGACCTCCCTGGACTCTCTCAACGCCCGGGCCTCACGGTGGGCCCACGACCACCGACTGGCCGCCGGGGCGGGCAGCGACAGCCACGTTCCCGAGGCCCTGGCCGCGGCGGTGGTGGAGATGCCCGACTTCGACGGACCCGGGAGTTTCCTGGCCGCCCTGGCCGAGGGCCGGCCGGTCGGCCGGCACCACGATCCCCCCCGACGCTGGCGCCCCCGCATCATCCCCTCCACCGAGCCGTGAGATCACGCGTCACCTGCCTTCGCCCGGGAGACCGGGGTGAATCAGATTCCGGCCGGGGAGTCCAGTGAGTTGACACCGGGGGGGTGCCATCATCGCCTGAGGTTCCTGTCCCGGGCGCAGGCCAGAACGGAACCGGAACTACCTGACGATGGAGTGGGGGCCAGGGTAATGAAGGAGCAACTGCACAAGCTGTTCTGCGGAACACTCGCATCGGTGTTGATTTGGGTGGCTTTGTCGGTGCTACCGAGCTCAATCGGTATCGCGGGCGCCGATCAACCAAATATTGGACATGGCTGTGACACCAGCTTTGATACCGTACTCCCAGCGGCAGTGTGGGAACAGACACCGCGATGGGATGGGCCTTTCACCTTCGCTCAGGGGGCTTGCATGAAATTCAGCTCTGGATGGCAGCATTTGTCATACGCAAGCTTGGGCAATGAATCAAGGCGTACATAATACCCCCTTTGGGCGGGCCGCATTCTATGGATAGGAGGTCCCGAGTGGTGGCTGGCGATAGAGTAAGATTCTGGGCGTATCTGAGTATTGCCGTACTGGTTGTGGTTGGCAGTCTTCTCTTTTGGGCCAATAGCCGTGGCAGTTCCCCCGAGAGTGCGACATCAGGAAGCCGCGGCAGCAGCTCGGGAGGTGTCGACGGGCGACTCTATGAGCGGGCGTCACTGAGGATCGCGGAGCGCGACGTGGCGGTGGCGCATTGTCTCAGACGGGAGGGGGAGTTGCCGGCCGACACCAGGGACGACTATGCGTCGCGTGCACTCCAGGTGGAGAAGTCGACGGCCGAGTCCACGCGTAGCGGCGTGATGTCGATCGGCGACCCGTTTGATGGTCTACCGGAGGAATCCGTCAAGAAATGTCGTGAGGATGTGGGTTCCGTCACCCTCGATGACGCGCAGGTTCTGGTCGATTTGTTCAATCAGGAAACAGCCTCTCTGGAGGCGGGTGGTGGCGATGAGATCGAGCACTGGCACGCGTGTGTCTCGAAAGTCGCTCCTTGGCTGTCGGAGGTACCACCGCCATGGTCCTTTGCTCAGGAGTCAGATCGTCTCACTGAGGAGTACGCGGCACTGAAGGCGACAGCCGGTGATGTGGCGGAGGTGAACAAGCTGGATGAGGAACTTGGTCAGAAGCTGGATCAGGTTGCCATGGCATCGGAGACATGTCGGGCTGAGAGTGAAGCCGTATTCGGAGTGCTGATTCGGGAGCTCAACCTTAAAGTGGCGCAGAACGGCGAGTTGGCCAAGTTGGTCGATCGGTTGATGCCTGTTGATCCGGAGTGGAGCAAGTTCGAGGAAAAGTACCTCGAAGATGTACCGCTGACGCTCGGATAGGTACCTATGGGTCGCCTCGGGCCATGGCCCAAAGATGGGGGCTATGGAGCTCAGCCTCAGGGTACGACCCATGGTTCTCGACCCTGCTTGCAGTGCCGGGCCGGGGGGGTCAGACCAGTGAGGCCACCGCGGTGCCCATGAGGTCGATGAAGTTGGCCGAGTAGAACCGGTCCCGCACGGCCTCGTCGGCCCCGCGGCCCCCGTCCATGGCGTCGAGACTGCGCTCGAACCGCTCATAGGGTCGGCGCCCGCCCTCGACATGGGGATAGTCGGTGTTGAACATCAGTACGTCGGGTCCGATCTGGGAGGTGACCCAACCGACGTCCTCGGTGGGATAGGGGGTGACCCGGATCTGCCTGCGGACGTACTCCGTGGGTCTCAGGGTCAGGTTCC
>JALSTE010000079.1 GCA_026983855.1 Acidimicrobiia bacterium | reverse complement strand
GATCGAGACCACCCCGGCACCATAGACAGCCCACGTCTCCTAGTCGCGGGCACTCCATGACATCCCCGGGGAGGACGATCCCCAGGCCGACCCGCGTCGCCTGGTCGCGGGCACTCCCCGTTCCCCCACCCCCGAGGGGCCAGGTTACGAATCGGTGACCTCGGTCCGGGTCGGGGAACCCGGCGGAACCCTCCGGTCGTCCCACGAACCACACGACCGGCAACGACACCCGCGAGGGAAGCCATGAACCGCCGACCAGCCATCGGAACACAGAGCGGGAAACACCACCCATGGGTGCGCCTGAGCGCGGTGACGGCGGCCCTGCTGATCCTGGCCACCGCCTGTTCGGGCTCGGGTGGGAACGATTCACAGGCCGCCAACAGCGCCGCGACCACCCTCGCTCCGGTCGCCGCCGATGGAGGGGGACCGGGGTACGGCGATGCGCAGGGTGGGATCGCGGAGACCACGGTCCCCGCCTCCGAGTCCGGCCCCTCCGACGAATCCACCGCCACCGTCCGGGCCGCCGGGGCCGAAACGGGAGCGATACCCGCCGCCCTGCAACCCGCCGACATCGGCCGGGACATCATCTACACCGCCGAGGTGAGTGTCCAGGTCGACGACGTGGATGGTGCCGCCCAGCGGGCCATGACCGAGATGGCCGCCCTCGGTGGTCTGCTGTTCGGCCAGCGCAGCACCACCGAACCCGAGGTCCTCACCGTACTCACGTTCAAGGTTCGACCCGAGGACTTCTCCGAGGCCCTGGCCCGCCTGGACGGAGTGGGGGACGTGGTCTCCCAGAACGTGACCACCGACGACGTGACCGACCGGGTCGTCGATCTCGAGAGCCGGATCCTCACCGCCGAACGCAGCGTGGAGCGACTACGCGGCCTGCTCGACTCGGCCGGCAATCTCGACGAGATAGCCAAACTCGAGGCCCAGCTGCTGGAACGGGAGACCCTGTTGGAGCAGCTCAAGGGGCAGCTCCGGACCATCCGGGCCCAGGTCTCGCTGGCCACCATCGTGCTGACGATCAGCCCCCGGATCCCCCCGGTCCCGGTCGCCGAGGTCAGCTTGGACGTCTCCGCCTACGGCGGTCACGACTCGGGGGACGGCTGTCCGGGAACCTCCAGCCTCAGCCTCGACGAGGGCCGCGACATGACCGTCTGCTACGTGATCACCAACACCGGGGACGCACCCGTCGTCGAGTTCGAGATCGTGAGCTCCGGCCTTGATGTCATCACCTCGGACCTGATCCCCGTCGCTGGGGACCCCGACCAGCCCCTGGCGCCCGGCGCCCGTCTCGTGCTGGCCCAGGAGACCAGGCTCGACCGGGACCTCACGGACCGGCCCACGATCTTCGCCCGGGTCGACGTCAGCAGCTCGGGGGTCGAGCGTCCGTCGGTGGAGATTCAGCAGGCTTCGACCCGCCCCCTCACCCTGGACGCTGTTCCCGACCTCTCCCTCCCCGGCTTCGGGGACGCTCTGAGCTCCAGCCTCGGCGTGCTCGCCACCTTGGGTGGTGTGCTGGTCCTCATCGCCGGTTGGACCATCCCCTTCATCTGGATCCTCGCCCTGGTGGCGGTAGTCCTCTGGTGGCGGAGGCGCCATGGCCCCAGGTCCCCGAAAGTGAACGACGATTCAGTAACCGTCAGGAATGAATCAGATTCACCAAGTGATTCAGCGGGGGTACGGCCGGCCGACTGAACATGGCGTTCGGACCGGTGGGAGTCGGGGCTGCGGACACCGCCGATCGGTAATACGGTCACCGTGTCCGCAGCCCCGTCCGGGATGCGGACCCCGCCCCCGAAGGGAAGGTCCCGACCCCATGGCAATCGACCTCCGCAGCGACACCGTCACCCGACCCGGACCCGCCATGCGCCGGGCCATGGCCACGGCCGAGGTGGGTGACGACGTCTACGGGGACGACCCCACCGTCAACGCCCTCGAGAGCCTGGCGGCGGAGCTGCTGGGAAAGGAGGCCGGGCTCTACGTCTCGTCGGGCACCCAGTCCAATCTCTGTGCCCTGCTCTCCCACTGCCAGAGGGGTGACGCCTACGTGGTCGGTCAGACCGCCCACAACTATCGCTACGAGGCCGGAGGTGCCGCCGTCCTCGGCGGGATCCAACCCCAACCCCTGGCGCTGGCACCTGACGGCACCTTCGATCTCGACGCCCTGGCCGGTCACATGGTGACCGATCACATGATGTACCACTTCGCGATCTCGCGGTTGCTGTCCCTGGAGAACACCTACAACGGTGTGGTGCTCGATCCTGGCTATGTGACCCGGGCCCAGGGTCTGGCCCGCTCCAGGGGCCTGGCACTGCATCTGGACGGGGCTCGCCTCTGGCACGCCGCGGTGGAACTCGGTGTGTCCCCGGCCACGGTGGCCGAGGGCTTCGACACGGTGTCGGTCTGCCTCTCCAAGGGTCTGGGGGCTCCGGTCGGTTCGGTGCTGGTCGGCTCCTCGGCCCTGATCGGAGAGGCGAGGCGCTGGCGCAAGATGCTCGGCGGGGGTATGCGACAGGCCGGGGTGATCGCCGCCGCCGGGATCCACGCCCTGGAGAACAACATCGAACGCCTGGCCGAGGACCACCTCAGAGCGGCCCGTCTGGCCGAGGGACTCGAGACGGTGCCCGGGGTCACGGTGACCAGCCGGGCCACCAACATGGTGTTCATCAGGCTCGGGGACATCGATCCCCGTAGCCTCCAGAACCGTCTGTCCGAGGCGGGGATCATCGTCAGCGCCGCCCCCGAGATGAGACTGGTCACCCACCTCGACATCTCCGACGACGATGTGGAGACCGTCATCGGGGAGTTCACCCGGGCCGTCGCCGACTGAGTCGGAGCCGTACCCCGACCCCACCGGGACTACATTCGTTCCATGGAGTTCGGACCCCTGCTTCCAGCCGACGACGAGCCGGTGATATCCGACCCGGCGGTCCTGCGCCGCCACCGCCGGGAACGTCTGGTGCTGGCCTACCGCCTGTTCGGGGCCCTCCGATGGGGTCACATCGGCGACGGCCACATCTCGGCCCGGGATCCCGAACGCACCGACCACTTCTGGCTGATCCGCTACGGGGTGGCGTTCAATCACTGCACCCTCGACGACATCGTCCTGGTGGGGCCCGACGCCTCGGTCGTGGAGGGTGAGGGCGACATCAACTTCACCGCCTGGAACATCCACTGGCCGATCCTCATGGCCCGGCCGGACCTGGTGTCCGCCGCCCACACCCACACCCCCTGGGGAACCCCGTTCTCGGCCGAGGTGAGGCCCATCGAGCCCATCAGCCAGGAGGCGTGCGGGTTCTACGAGGCTCACTCCATCTTCGACGACGAGGAGGTGGAGGTCCGCACCCTCGACGGTGGCAAGCGCATAGCCGAGGCCATCGGCCACCACCGGGCCATCGTGCTGCGAAACCACGGACTGCTCACCGCCGGAGCCAGCGTCGACGAGGCGGTGGGTCGCTTCGTGATGATGGAGAGGGTGGCCGAGACCGCCATGAAGGCCCGCCGGGCCCAGCCCATCTCCCGGGCCGCCGCCCTCGACGCCCGGGAACGCCTCGGCAGCCCTCAACAGGCCTGGCAGATCTTCAACTGGCTGATCCGCACCCACCTGGGCTGAACCAACCGCCATCTCCCCGCCGGGCGGTTCCACCGGATTGATCCGCACCCAGATGGGCTGAACCGGCTGAAACCCCCGCAGTCACACCACGGTCGGCACCCGAACGAATGGTGCCCTCGGTCCGGGTGGGGGAGAATGCGGCCCTTCGAACCCGTGAGGCCCCGATGACCATCGACGAAGTCGACAGCTACGCATTCCTCCCCCGGGCGTTCCGCCCCCTGTACGAGGCTGAGCCCTGGGCCGATCACGAGCCGGTCTGGGCCCCGTTCGCGGTCCCACTGTCCGAGGCCCGGGTGGCCCTGTTGTCCAGCGCCGGGATACACGTCCTCGATGAACAGGAACCCTTCGACGTGGAGAGGGAGAGGCGCGAACCGAGCTGGGGCGACCCCACCTCGAGGGTGATCCCCGCCGACGTCACCCCGGAGAGGATCGGGGTGAACCATCTCCACATCAACACCACTGACATCGAAGCCGACATCGACGTGGCCCTGCCGGTCCACCGCCTGACCGAACTCGTCGGGGAGGGGCTCGTCGGTGAGGCCTCCCCGGTGAACTTCTCGGTGATGGGTTACCAGGAACACGGGGCGGAGGTCTGGCGCACCCGAACCGGACCCGACATCGCCTCCCGCTGTCACGCCGCCGACATCGACGCCCTGATCCTGGCCCCCGCCTGACCGGACTGCTGCCGCAACGTGCCCGTGCTGGCACGAGTGATCGAGGCCTCGGGCATACCGACCGTCACCGTGACCATGATGCCGGTCCTGGCCGAGAAGTACCGGACGTCCAGGGTCCTGGGGGTTGAATACCCGTTCGGCCACTCGTTCGGTATGCCCGGCGACAACACGATGCAGCGGGAGACCCTGCTGGCCGCCCTCGACCTGCTCACCAACGCCGATGAGCCCGGGACCGTCGTACATCATCCCCGAGAGTGGCCCGTCGACAGACGCACCGCCTACCGGTCCTGGCAGCCCGCCGAGCCGAGTCCGATAGTGGCCCAGTCGATCGAGGCGCTCCGCCGGGC
>JALSTE010000078.1 GCA_026983855.1 Acidimicrobiia bacterium | reverse complement strand
GTTTCGGGTGTCCCGACCGCCGGCAAGACCGGGACCACCCAGAACTACGGCGATGCGTGGTTCGTCGGGTACACCCCGAGATTCACCGCGGCGGTGTGGGTCGGGTACGCCGATTCGAACCGGGCCATGGTCGATGTGCTGGGGGTGCCCCGGGTGACCGGGGGGAGTATCCCGGCCCGGATCTGGTCCCGGATCATGGAATCGGCTCACGTGGGGATCGATCCCGGCGCCTTTCCCGCGGCCCCACCGGAGGGGTCCTGATCTCCCCTCTGGTCCCGGTCTCAGGGGTCCTGATCTCCCCGGGTCCCCGGTCTCAGGGGTCCAGGGGGCGGTGGGGATAGTGGGTGCGGCACGAGAAGCACCACCATTCGGGAGTGGCGGCCTCCGACACCTTCTCGGTGTGGTCGTTCTCCCAGGTGGCCGGGGTGACCCAGACCCTGATGACCCGGACCAGATCGTCTCCGGGGCGGGCGCAGCTCTCACATTCCCGAGGGGTGTCCATCGGGTCCGACCATAGCCCCGGGTTCTCACAGCCCTGGGCCGGGCCTGTCGGCGTGGGTCGTGATCGTGCCGGCCGCCGGCCGCCGGCCGGGTTGTCGAAGGGTTCGGCCTGGTTCGTGATGCGGCCGGGTGGGAGTCACGTGGGACCATGTCGGGTGTGAGCTTCAGCAACCGGGCCGTCGCCGCTCTCCTGGCCGTGGTGGTGGTGCTGGGCGCCTGCTCGGCTGGGGACGGGGACCGGACCGGGTCTCCGGCGGGAGACACACCGTCGACCGAGACCCCTGACCCCACCCCCTGGGCCGACGGGGGATTCGGCTCGGGGACGCTGGTGGTCACGGGGAGCTCGGGGGAGACCAGTTCCTGGCCGGTTCTGGTGGCCGCCGACCGGGAGTCCCGGCGAAGGGGGCTGATGGGCGTCACCGACCTGGGCGGGTGGGTGGGAATGGTGTTCGTGTTCGAGACCGATGTGACGAATGGCTTCTGGATGAAGGACACCCTCATCCCTCTCACCGTGGTCTACCTGGACTCCGATGGGGGAGTGGTCAGCGCGGTGGACATGGAGCCCTGTCCCCCGGGGACGGCGTGCCCGGTGTACTCGGCCTCCGGCTCCTACCGCATGGCCCTCGAGGTGCCCCTGGGTGACCTGGGTCGTCTGGGGATCGAAGGGGACTCCACCCTCAGCCTGGTGGTTTCGCGGGGTTGAGTGCCGTCCCCGGTGAGGGTGTCGGTTCGGTGGGGTCTTGGTGGGTCGTTTCGCGGGGTTGAGTGCCGTCCCCGGTGCCGCACCGTCGGGCCGGATGGGACAACCCGCTCGACAATGTCCCACCCCGGGGCGACTATCGGGTCATGGTTCCGCTACCATTCCCGGTTCACGGTTTCACAACCTGTCCCACCCCTGCCCCACGAGGGGCCCCGCCGAGCGGGTCCGAAGGAGGTAATGGCGTACATGCGCGCCTATGAGCTCATGGTCATCCACGATGGAGACCTCGACGACGTTGCGGTCCAGGACCAGATCAAGGATCTGAAGGCCCGCATCGAGGAGGCCGGCGAGCTGAAGAGTTCCGATTTCTGGGGCCGCCGCCGCTTCGCGTACGAGATCGACCACAAGTCCGAGGGCTATTACTCGGTCTATGAGATCCTGGCCGAACCCGGGGCTCTGGACGCCGCCGAGCGGGCCATGCGTATCGCGGACTCCGTGGTCCGCCACAAGTTGATCCGTCTCCCGGACTTCGAGGCCGAGCGCCGCGGACTGATCGGTGACGGAGCCTCGGCCGAGGCCGAGTAGCGAACGGAGAGCCGACATGGCAGTAGGAAACAACGTCACCGTGGTGGGCAACCTCACCCGGGACCCGGAGTTGAGGTTCACCCAGTCGGGCCAGGCCCTGGCCACGCTCGGTATCGCCGTGAACCGCAGGTGGCAGAACCGCGCATCGGGTGAGTGGGAGGAGGCCACCAGCTTCTTCAACGTCGTCTGCTGGGGGGAGTTGGGCGAGAACGTCAGCGAATCCCTCGGACGGGGTGCGCGGGTGATCGTCACCGGTCGTCTGGAGCAGAGGTCCTGGGAGACCCAGGATGGCGACAAGAGATCCACGGTGGAGATAGTGGCTGACGAGGTCGGACCGAGCCTCCGGTGGGCCACGGCCGAAGTACGACGCACCGAGCGCCAGGGATCTGGCGACTCGCGGGGTGGCCGCGGAGCCGGGGGACGGTCCCCGTCCCCCGCCGCTCCCGACCCCGGACCCCAGTATCCCGAGGAGGAACCTTTCTGATGCCCCCCAAGAAGAGGCGTACGACCAAGGGCAAGGAGCTCAAGGGTCGCCCCCGTCGCAAGAAGGTCAGTGCCCTGGTCAAGGAGGGCATCGATTACGTCGACTACAAGGACGTCAACCTCATCCGCAGTTTCATGTCCGAGCGGGCCAAGATCCGGGCCCGGCGGGTCACCGGAAACAACGTGCAACAGCAGCGCGAGGTTGCCCGGGCGGTCAAGAACGCCCGGGAGATGGCGTTGATTCCCTACACCAACCGGGTCGTCACCCAGCGAAAGGGCGGTGGTAAGCGCCGCCGGGACGGCGGCCGAGACGGCGGTCGAGATGGTGGCCGGGAAGGTGGTCGCGAGGACCGTGCACCCCGTTCGTCGGAGGAGGCCCCGGCCGCGGAGGCCCCGACGGGCGCGGCCCCATCTGAGAGCGTGAGGACGGAGGCGGCGGAGTGAAGGTGATTCTCCGTTCCGATGTGAAGGACCTGGGCAAGCTGGGCGACATCGTCGATGTCAGTGACGGCTACGCCCGCAACTACCTGGTTCCGAAGGGTCTGGCCATGAGGGCCACCGACGGGGCTCTCGAGCAGGCCCAGGCCATGCGCCGCTCGCGGGACCAGCGCGACTCCCGTGAGAGGGCCGAGGGCGAGGACATCGCCCGGCGCCTCGTGGGTCAGGTGATCGAGGTTCCGGCCAAGGTGGGTTCAGCCGGACACCTCTACGGTTCGGTCACCACCACCAACGTGGCTGAGGCCGTCGAGGCCTCCACCGGCCTGGTGTTGGACCGTCGTCGCCTGCACATCAACGAGCCGATCCGAACCCTGGGAACCCACGAGGTGACGGCACGGCTACACGCCGAGGTCCAGTTCAACATCACCGTCGAGGTGGTTCCCGAGGAGTCGTGACCCTTCCCCGGGCCGGCCGTCGCCGCTGGGGCACGGCGGTCCGGGGGCGGGCACTTCGGGGGCAGAGTCCCTGGTCACAGAGCGCGCGCGTACTTCTCACTGAAAACGTTCCACAGAGTCCACAGCTATATCCACAGGTACGCGACAGCTGAATTCACAGGGTTTGACCCCTGGATGTGCACAGCCAGGTCGCGGGAGGCTGGACACCATGACCTCAACTTCGGACAGCCCGCGGGGGTCCACTCCGGGACGGGTGCCCCCGCACAACCTCGAAGCCGAGGGCTCCCTCCTGGGGGCCATGCTGCTCAGCCGCGAGGCGATAGGACCGGCGGTGGAGAAGCTGACCGGTTCGGACTTCTACCTGCCATCTCACTCCCACATCTTCGACGCCATCACCCGGCTCTATTCCGCCGGCCAACCGGCTGATCCCGTCACCGTGGCCGAGGATCTCGAGAGAGCGGGGATCCTCGAGGAGGTGGGAGGTCTCCAGACCCTGCTCGATCTGCAGGCCTCGACCCCCGCCACCAGCAACGCCGCCCACTACTCCCGGATCATCGAGGAGAGGGCCCTGCTGAGGAGGCTGATCGGGGTGGCGGGGGAGATTGCCGAGATTGGCTACGGGCTACCCGAGGACGTCACCAAGGCCGTGGATGAGGCCGAGGCCAAGATGTTCCAGATCGCCGAACGGAGGGTGACCGACTCCACCCGAGCCATCAAGGATCTTCTCTCGGCCAACCTGGATCTGATTGAGGAGCGATACGAGAGAGGGGACTCGATAACCGGGATTCCCTCCGGTTACATCGATCTGGACGAGATGCTCTCGGGCCTGCAGCCCAGCGCCCTGGTCGTGGTCGGGGCCCGACCGGCCATGGGCAAGACCGCCTTCGCCCTGGGTATGGCGTCACACGCCGCGGTGACGGCTCAGAAACCGGTGCTCTTCTTCTCCCTGGAGATGGGGAGCCTGGAACTCACCCAGAGATTGCTCTGCACCGAGGCCAAGGTCGATGCCACCCGGGTCCGCAACGGCGCCCTCACCGATCAGGACTGGCCCGAGATAAGTTCGGCCGTGGGACGCCTGGCCGAGGCTCCGATCTGGATCGACGACAACCCGAACCTGACGGTCATGGAGATAAGGGCCAAGGCCCGTCGTCTCAAGAGCCGGCTGGGAGATCTGGGACTGGTGGTCGTGGACTATCTCCAGCTCATGTCGGGATCGGCCCGGGCCGAGAACCGCCAGGTCGAGGTGTCCGAGATCTCCCGGGGACTGAAAATCCTGGCCCGGGAGATCGAGACCCCCGTCGTCGCCCTGTCCCAGTTGAGCAGGGGGCTGGAATCCAGGACGGACAAGCGTCCGATGCTCGCGGATCTACGTGAATCCGGTTCGATCGAGCAGGATGCCGACGTGGTGATGTTCCTCTACCGCGATGAGGTCTACGACCCCGAGTCGGCCGACATCGGAACGGCGGAGGTCATAGTGGCCAAGCA
>JALSTE010000077.1 GCA_026983855.1 Acidimicrobiia bacterium | reverse complement strand
CTCCCCACTACCGCGAGCAGGAACTACTCGAGCTGGCCCACCTTTTCGAGCGTCACTATCCGTGGCCGCTGACGGCACCCGGGGCACCACACTGAATCTCGACTGAAGGTTGTGTGGGCGGTGTTAATAGATGAACTGACACCAATACGGTTGGAAGCCCTACTCACCGTGGTAAACGGGGGCTCCAACATGACCTAATGGTTGAGCTTGATGGTTGACATTTGGGCGGGTTGGGAGCGTTCAGGAGCTCACTTGCAGGCGATGGCCATCACCCTGGGTGATGATGCGCCCACCTCCGGGCCCCCCGAAGTGAGTACCGATGACGGTCACCTCGGTGTCGGCGTAGCGCTCGATGAACGCCCGGCGGGTGGAGCGCGCCATCTCCACGTCGACATCGAAACCGCTGCCCCACTGAGGCGTGGCGACCTGTACCGCGTGGTGCATGAGATCACCGGTGATGACCGCCTGTTCGCGGTCGGAGCGGATTGCCACCGAGGCGTGACCGGGGGTGTGGCCCGGGGTGGGTGTGAGGTGCACCGAGGGGCTGACCACGTGGTCGGGTTCCACCAGTCGGGCCAGACCGGCGTCCACCACCGGCTGCACGGAGTCGGCCTGCACGTCTTGCCCGGGTTCAGCTCCCTCGGCGGCCCAGTGGGCGTACTCGGCGCCCACGAACAGATAGTCGGCGTTGGGGAAGGTCGGTACCCAGGCGCCGTCGGTGAGCATGGTGTTCCAGCCGACGTGGTCCACGTGGAGATGGGTGCAGATCACAACGTCGATCTCGTGGCGGGGAAAGCCGGCGACGGCGAGCTCCTCGAGGAAGGGCAGGTCCAGCGAGTCCCAGAACGGGTTCGTCCGGGTCTTGTGGTTGCCCACGCAGGTGTCGACGATGATCTTCGCTCCGTCGGCCTGTAGACAGAGGGCCTGGATCCGGGTCAGGAGGCGACCGTCGGGAGCGACGAACGAACCCACCGCCCACTGGTGGTGGCCCAGGACCGCCTCGGGGGTGGCGTCGGGCAACATGAACGTTCCGGTGGTCGGGCCCTCGGCCTCGATGACGGGAACGATCTCGATATTCCCCACCCGCCAGGTATGAGCCATGTCTGTCTCCTCCGTTGAGTGCTCCCGTACCCAATGGGCATTCTGGCCCATGGAACCTTGCCGGGTAGCCTCCGCTCCGATGGAACAACTGTCAGATCAGCAGCCAATCGAGGCCCCCACGGCCTCTCCGGCCCGTGTCGAGGCAGCCGCGGCGCTGCGAGCTCTGGGTCACGCCATGGTCGGTCACGAGAACCACGATGAGGTGTTCGAACGCATCGCCGACTTCGTGAAGGGGATTCTCCCCGAGGTGGAATCGGGGCCGGTGCGCCACCGCCCGATCGCCGACATGAAGCGCCGGCTCCTCGAGGGGCCGCCCGCCGATGGCGAGGCCATGCACCACTTTCCCGAGTGTGTGGTGTCGGGGGTGGCCAATCCCATGGGGATCGCCATCGACTGCCATCGTGAGGGATCGGAAGCGGTGGCCCGGGTCAATCTCGGTGCGGCGTTCGAGGGCGCTCCCCAGAGGGCCCACGGGGGAATCGTTGCCGCCATCTTCGACGACGTCATGGGATTCGTGCCCTCGATCGAGGGAGCTCCGGCGTACACGGCCCGCTTGTGCGTCGACTTCCTCGCCCCCACCCCGGTGGGGGAGCCCCTCGAGTTCCGGGCCCGCCTGCGTGAACGGGACGGCCGCAAGTTGTGGATCGACGCCGAAGCCACGGGGCCTGGGGGCGAGGTGGCCCGGGCCGAGGGCCTCTTCGTGGCCATTCCCAGGGAGAGACTGGGGCTCTCCGCTGAGGAGCACGACGAGGTGTCCCACAACTGGTCGGGCTGAGGCCCCTTTGATCGCCGACCCCCCGGTACCCGTAGGGCCGGTCGGTCGGCCGTGACCGTCGCCCCGATCCACCTCCGTGGTGCTGGGTCTGTCCCCGGTGCGGTGGGCCGGCTCAGGTGACTGGGCTGGCTCAGGTGACCCTGCCGACCTGTTCCCGGTACCGGGCGTGGGCACCGGCGGACACCACTTCGGCCATACGGGACAGGGCCTCGACCACCTCCACATGGCTGACGTAGAGGGGGGCGGGTGAGAGCCGGATCCCGTCCGGTCGGCGGAAATCCCCCACCACGGACACCTCGGACCGGATCGCGGCCGAGATGGCCTGGGCCTCGGGGTGGCGGACCGTCACGTGACCACCCCTGCGGTCGGGGTCCCGTGGCGTGCCCAGGGTGAATCCCAGGGGGGCCAGCAACAGGTCGTGAGCGGCTATCAGCAACTCCGTGAGTGACCGGCTCTTGGCCCCTATGGCCTCGATCCCGGCCCGGCCGACCTGGTCCACCGCTGGTCCGATTGGGGTGATGGACAGGATCGGTGGGGTACCGACCAGGAATCGCTCGATGGTGGGCACCGGGTCGTAGGTGGGATCCATGTCGAACTGGCGGGACTGGCCGAACCAACCGTGGATCGGTTGGAGCAGGGTTCCCAGGTGACGGGGGGCCACGTGGAGAAACGCCGGTGAGCCGGGGCCGCCGTTGAGGTACTTGTAGGTGCAGCCCACGGCCAGGTCCACCCCGCAGTCCTCCAGAGCGGTGGGCACCACGCCCACCGAATGGCACAGATCCCACAGGGCCAGGGCCCCGGCCTCGTGGGCGGCGGCGGTCACCGCGGCCATGTCGGCCAGGGCCCCGGAGCGGTAGTTGACGTGGGAGAGGCTGACCAGGGCCACCTCGTCGTCGAGCAGTGAGGACACGTCGCCGGGGTCGAAGCCGCGCACGGGATCGGAGTCGACGAGGCGGAGCCTGCCCCCACGGGAACGGGCCAGACCGTCGAGCACGTACAGGTCGGTGGGGAACTCGTTGGCGTCGGCGACGATGTCGGCGCGTCCGGGGCGGGCGTCGAGGGCGGCGGAGGCCAGCTTGTAGATGTTCACGCTGGTGGAGTCGCTGATCACCGTGGTTCCCTCCGACGCTCCGAGACAGGCGGCGGCGAGTCGGTCACCAATGGCGCGGGACAGTTCGATCCACTGGTCCCACGACCCGATGAGGCCCCGGGCCCACTGGTCATCGAGTACCTCCAGGACGGCCTCCCGCGACGCCCGCAGGGGTCGTCCCAGGGAGTTGCCGTCGAGGTAGGTGAGCCCATCGGGGGCGGGTACGAACTCTGATGCGAAGGAGGCCAGGGGGTCAGCGGCGTCGAGTTCCGCCGCTCGGGTCAGGAGTTCATTGAGGGTCATTACAAGGGTCTAACAGACCCGGCGCCCGGAACGGCGAGAGGGGAATCCGATCGGCGGGTGGAGGTCGGCCGCCCCGCCCGCTCAGCGGGAGCTTCAGGGTCGCCCACCGCCTCCGAGCGGGGAACCGGGGACAATCCGGTAGAGCGCGGAGACCCACCTCACCGGCGGATCTGCTCTCCGGTGTTGACCACCTCGAAGGCCGACCCGGGAACCTGGCGGAGGGTGGCCAGGGCCTCGTCGTCCCAGCGGGGATCGGGGGCCCCCGACACGAACCAGGCCGAGCCGTTGTCGGCCACGATCACCCCGTACCTCTTCATGGCGGTGAGGATCACCTGAACCTCGGTGGGGAAACCCGAGACGTCGAAATCGGCCCGGAGCCGCAACCTCAGCCCCATCGGGGGAAGGTCGGGATCGGTGTCCGACGAGGCCAGGTGGGTGGCGGGGTGGAGGTAGGCGGCCTGGGTGCGGGGCACGGTGATGCGAAGGGCGTGGTCGATGCGACCCGAGGCCACCTCGTCGTAGCGGACCAACAGGGGCCATATCGGCAGCCCGGCGGCGTCGGCGGAGGTCCAGCCGTCGGGCCGCAGGGCCCAGGTGGACATGTCGAAACGGGCCCCCGAGCCCGCGGTCCAGGGCCCTCCGGGGGAGGAGGGTGGTCGGGCGTCGAACAGCTCGTGGAGCACGCAGTCGGTGGAGTCCACGGCCAGGACGTGACGGTCACCGTCGGAGGAGGGTCCACCCTCGATGGGGGCGTCGTCGGGCAGGGGATAGGGGCCGGGATCGCTCTCGTCGTCATAGCGGAAGGTGACCCTGCGGAGAGGGGTGGAGCCGTCGACCTCGAAGTAGGGGATGCCGTTGGGCGCCCCGTTCCAGACGGTGCCGAAGTCGGGGTGGAGGTTTCCCGAGGCCCCGATGGAGGCGATGTAGGCGCTGGAGCGGGGATCCACCCCGAGGCCCGAGACGTCGAGGGTGGGCCAGGTGCCCACCGGGTACGGGTCGCACGCCGGGGAGGTGTCGGAGGGGGACCCCAGGTC
>JALSTE010000076.1 GCA_026983855.1 Acidimicrobiia bacterium | reverse complement strand
CGGCTGGTTCGGCGGCCCGACCGACCCCATCCCCACGGCGTGTCCCCTCCCGGGAGGTCCTGTCCCACACCGCCCGCCACGTCACCCTCGGCGGAGGGTCGGCAACTTTCGCCACCCGGGCAGACCATCCGGCCCCGCCCGCTGGAATCATCCCGGGCAGGGGGCGTCGATTCCGATGCGGGCCAGCTCAGAGCCCCCCTCGTCGGTGACGGCGAGGGTCACACAGGAGGGCGACTCCGAGGCCCACAGGCCTCCGGCGAAGACGATCCAGGCCGACCCCTCCCCGGGACACGGGCCTACCTCGAGTCGGGTGGCGGGCCGGCCGGGATCCTCCAGCGGGCCCCACTCCAGCAGGGCCCGACCGGGTCGCACGTCGAGGATCTCGAGGGTCAACGCACGATCAGCCCGGACCACCAGACCGAACTTGGCGAAGCGGAGCCCCTCGTAGGGCGTACCCGGCTCCCCCTCACGACCCGACTCCAGCGGCGTTGACTGGAGGACTACGGAATCGAGCAGCGTGGCGAACCCCTCCCATTCAGGGGCGTCCTCGAAGGTGTCTATTACACCTGAGCACCGCACACGATTGGCCACCGGAACCGCCAAAGTGGTTTCACTCGTGGTCGTGGTCTTCCCGGCGCTGCAGGCCGCACCGACGAGGGCCACCACCACCAAGAACCCCAGTCTCGCCAACCGATTGGCCGCCAATCCCCCGCGCACCGCCTGCTCCCCTCCCGGGCCGTGGAATCCCCTGCGGGCAAGCAGGATACCCGGGTGTGCGGTGCGGCAACCGGGCCGATCCCGGATTCAGCCGTTCGGCCCCGGGCTCGCCGCATGTGGAACCCCGGCCCCCAACGAGATCACCAACCCGAGCCGCACCGGGGCCCGAATTCTCAGCCGAGCGCTGTCAACCCGCTCACCTACCAAAGAGGGGAAGCCACGGGGAAGATGTTGTTGACCTGCAACCAGTGCCGGCTACCGCCGTATGTACTGACCTCGAAAGGTCGGCTTAGCCCCACCGCCAGGAAGCAGTTCTCGAGCATGCCCGCGATTTCCTTGATGTTCGCCATGGACGGACTGGTGTGATCCTCTTCCCAGAGACGCAGGTCCGTGGTCTTGATCTCAAGGGTGCCGAAGTCGAGATCCGTGAAGTGGATCCTGAGGTCGGGCTCCGCGGATCTATCCTGCAACACTATTTCTATTCCGCGACTCCGAAGCACCCCCAACGATGCGAGCCCGAGGCCTTCGGGCACGGCCACCGCCGTTTGGCTCAACTTGACGAGATCGGGACCGAACACCTCGGGGAGAGAATCGGCGGCGACATCGTCGAGAAGGCCAAGGAATGCAGCATCATCCAGGCGCCCCGCCACCGTGGTGCGCCGGGGATCGAACACGACGTCCTCCACCTCTGGCCCCACTGGCCGCGGCCGTGGACTTCCGAGATCGACCACCGCGCCGAGGGAGAACGGTCCACCTGCGGTGGCAAGCAGCGACCTACCCAACTGCTGACGGTCGAGTACGGGACGGATACTCCGACCCTGCCCGTCCACACCGGCGACACAGACGTACGGTGACTTCATCCTCGTGAGATGGTTTACAACGATCCGCACCACTCCCCCTACAGGTGGATGGCCTCGACGTTCCCCCATGCTCGGTCGAGGTATTCAACCACCAGGCGCCGGTGGCATTTTTCGGGGACGGCCTCACTGCACAGGAGCACCGTTCGCTTCCCGAAGAACTCCTCGGGGATGACCTCCTCGATGTGCCGCTCCGCCATGAGGTCGAGAAAGGCCCGTTCGTAGCCATCCCAGTCGATCTCACCGTCTCGGTAGGCCTTGAGCAGTTCCCTTGTCGGCGCCAGTAGGGGTTCATGGACGTACTCGGCCCCCAGGATTTCGTCCAGGAAATACCTAAGGTCGTCTCGCTTGGCAAACGCGGCCAGCTGCGACGTGTTGTTGATTCTCACGTCTACCAGGCGCTCAATCCCTTTTTGCCTCAGCGACTCGAAGAACGCTCGCGCTGACTTCTGCGTGAAACCGATCGTATGGATCTCCATGGACTCCTCACCGACTCGTCGAACAGCGATGCCTGTTCGACGTTCCCCGCCGACCAGCTACCGAATGTCCGAATCTGGTCCGAGTGTTGCACTGTGCCGTCCTTGCGGATGTGGTCCACGCTGATTCCTCGGCCGTGCAGTACCCGGGTGACGAGCAGGAAACGATGGCACTCCGCCGGATCCTCCTCGCTGCACATCATCGCCACCCGGTACCTCGCCGCCCCGTCCAGGAGCCGCTCCAGCCCGCTCTTGAAGGTCTTCGTCTCCGCCACCCGGCCATACATCACATGGCCGTCAGGGTCGTACAGTTCGTCACCCTCGGGGCGACCGCCCAGTTCCCTCCCGAGGAACACATATCCCACGCCGTGATTCTTGAGTTCGAACTCCAGGTCTCCCCGGTTGAACTGCGGGTTGAACCGTGAATACGGTGCCGTCCTGACGTCGGCGACGACCTCCACCTCGAGGTCCTCCAGTACTCGGAGGAACGACGCCAGAGGTTGGGAAGAGTGCCCGATCGAGAACAGCTCGAACTCGGGGGACTGATCCCCGGAATCACCGTTCACCTGGGGCCCCGACGAGCAGGCATGGCGCAAGCGTACAGGACCGCCCCCGCACCACGACGGCTCAGGTCCCCACCCGGAACTTCCCCATCGATGGTGTGGGCCACGGGCGGCCCTCCACCGCCCCGATGGCCTCCGTGTCCGATCCCTCCGGGAGGATCTCGGGGCGGGATCCACCACTGGGGAGTTGGTCGAAGGGCTCGGAAATGAATGCTTCCGGGGCCTACGAATCCGACGCAGGCCCATTGAGTGTCGAGCAGCATTCTCGGCAGGCCGGTCCGGGCACCGGTCGGGTAGATCGCCGCCATGGGCGAGTCCACACTCGTACCCTCGGTACGGGCACAGTCACGGGAGTCCCCTATGCCCGGCTCGCCTCGGAGAGCGCCCGAACGACCTTCTCGACCGCGGTCTCGGGGTCCTCGTGCTCCCAGATTCGCACCACCCTCCAACCGGCGTCGGTGAGCAGACGGTTGGTCTCGGCGTCCCGCTCGGCGTTGCGGGCCAGCTTGGCCTCCCACCACTCGGCGTTGGAAGACGGCCTCGTGCCGTGCTGCGGACAGCGGTGCCAGAAACAGCCGTCCACGAACACCGCCACCCTCCTGCGGGTGAACACCAAATCGGCCCGTCGACGCAGGCCGGGCACCGGCCGGTGATCCACCCGGTACCTGAACCCGGCGGCGTGAAGGCGACGTCGCAGGGCCATCTCCGGGGCCGTGTCGCGTGTGGCCTGGCGACTCATCCGACTGCTCACCGTTCTGCTGGATGCCGCGGGTCGGTTCGCCACCCCCCGATTGTCCCATCAGTACCCCCGTCCCCGGGGTCAGTAGCGTTCGGGAGCCGGCATCACCGGATCGTCATCCGTGGCCCTGCGCCACGGGATCCCGCCGATGGTCGCCGTGGCGGGGCCGGCCACATCGGTCCGAACCACTCGGGCCGACACCCACGAGCCCTTGGGCGGTACCGGGAGCCCCAGGGCCCGCGCTATGCGGGGGTGCTCCTTCTGATGTCCCAGGATGACAACCCCCTCGGGGCGCAGGTGTCCGCGGGCGTCGCGTACCCGCTTCGGACCGTCATCCTGCTGGGCGACGGTGAGCACCACCTCACGCCTCACCACCCGTCCCTGCACCAGACGGAACAACTGGTCGATTCGCCGCTGACCGCTGAGGTGGTCGTCGAGGATCGCCGACCGGATGTCGTCGGGAAGGTGCAGCAGTAGGTTCTCCGCCAGCTCGGCGTCGCGAGCCAGCCACGACATGGCGTCCAGCCCCTCTGGGGTGAGACGTCTCTTGCGGTCCTGATTTCGGCTTGATCTCAGGCGACCCTCCTCGGCCCGGACCATGCCCACGGAGAAGACCGACTTCCGGTCGTCGGCGGTCATGCAAAGGCAGAGTTCGCCCACCGCCTCCCTGGGGATCATCCAGCCGCCCGACCTGATGGACCACTTGGCGTCCACCTCCTCCCCCGCCACCAGGTAGTCCATCCGGCGACCACGACGGAGACCGAATTCGGCCTGGACGATGATCTCCACCTTGGTACCTATGTAGGTCTTCTCCACCTTGGAGAGCTGCGACAGGCTGTAGCGGCCGGTGCGCTGCCCGTCGAAAACCTCGTCGAAGCTGCGGCGGATGGCGGAGCCGAACCTCTCCACCATCGCCCGTTGGGCCCTGAACCACTCCACCGCCCGCTGCAGGGACGGGTCCGGGTGCATCAACCCCGGGCCGGGTCGAACGCGTGGCGGTGGACGTACTCGGCGATCGCCCGACCCAGCAGGGGCGGGACCGCATTCCCGATCTGGCGGGCGATCTCGATCTTCGTACCCTCGAAGATGTACCAGTCGGGGAACGACTGCAGCCGGGCCCCCTCGCGGTGGGAGATCACCCGGTCCTCGGTGGGGTGGAGGTACCGTCCCTTCTCCGGCTTGAAGAACTCGGTGCGGATCGTGGCCGAGGGGCGATCCCACCACAACCGACCCATCACGTCGGTGGTTCCGGTGGGTTTGTTGGCCCAGCACGCCGGGGTTATGTCCGGCCGGTTGCGCATCAGGTCGAAACGGTTCCCC
>JALSTE010000075.1 GCA_026983855.1 Acidimicrobiia bacterium | reverse complement strand
GGGGAACACCGGGCCCCGCAGTCGGACATCGATGTTCAGGACCTGCTCGGCCCCGAACTGGTCCACCAGGCGATCGATCACCAGGGCCACGGTTAGTGGGCCATGGACGACGGTGTCCGGCAGACCCGCCTCCCGGGCGAACTCGGGGTCGAAGTGCACCGGATTGTGGTCACCCACCGCATCACCGAACAGGGCCACGCTCTCACGCGACACCGGGCCGACCGTCGCCTCCGCGATGGTTGCCAGGCTCACTGGTCCTCCGCCTCGGGATCGATCCTGCGCTGTACGAAGACCGTGCGCTGCCGTTGAATCAGATCACCGTCATCGCCACGGAAGACCGAGGTGACCGTGACCAGGTCCAAGGTCTGCTTCTGCAATATGTCTTCCACTTCGACGGTCACCCGGACCCTCTCCCCCGCCCGGAATGGGCGGTGCCACTCATAGGACTGCCCTCCCTGCAGGGTGCGTCTCAAGTCGAGACCGAGGGGTCCGATGACACTGTCCTGACCGGCCAGGGTCGGGCCGAAGAAGGGCACCAGGGATGCCGTCACCTCCGCCGTGGGTGTGCCTATGGCGGAGCGAAGGCCCTCCAACACGGCAGGATCAACCAGTAACTCGGTCTCCACTAGTACCCGGCCCTTCATCTCCGTACTTACCCTGTCGGACCCCTGGATGGCCAGGGGAGACCCGCCACTCACAAGAACCTCCGATTCAACCGGTTTTCAGGGACGGCGATTCCGAGCTCCTCGAGGAGTGGTCGGGTGTCCTCTGTGTACTGGCGGCGAAGATCGGCGTTGTTCTTCTGGCGGATTCCCCAGCGCACGTACTCATCGCCGAATTCGGAGTCCGAGCGTCCGAACATATCCAGGGCCGCGGGCCACCACTTGACGATCAGTTCGTTGGCCTCGGCCAGTCCATCGGGGGTGGAGACGATGAGCCTGAGGTTCCGCATGCCCAGGGTGGCGTGGAAGACCTCCTCCCGGTGGAGTCTGGGAGCAACCTCGAGCAACGGTCGGTAGGGGACGCCCTCCCAGGTCTCACCTATGTAGCACCCGACCCGGTCGATGAGACCGTGGAACATGGCCAGGTCACAGAACGTGTTGATCGGTAGCCTGAAGGCGTACTGCTCGATGGGCCGAGTGACCTTCTGTACGCCGAGTCCCTTGAGGATCCGGTCGTTGATCTGCCCGTGTTCCCACTCCTGGCCCATGAGCCGTTCCAGTGAGGCTCCGGTTCTCTCGTCGGGAGCGAACCGCCGGCACCTGTCACCCAACATCCCCAACAGATCGTGGTAGTGAGGGTTCGAGTCGTTCTCGATGTGGTAGGTGAGCATCCTGACCATTAGATCGTGGAACTCGGCGGGAAGATCACGATCACCCTCGCCCCAGATTCGGCTCCCCTCCCCCGGGTCCTCTCCAGTGACTCCGACGGTCGCCCTCATGTGCCGGTCCTCCCCAATTCGCACCATTCGGTCCCAATCCGACCGCTCCCCAACACCGGGGGGGAAGATCAGGTTCGACGAACTCGGACAATTGAATCAGTTGTAGTCAATTAATTCCACTGACGCGTCGAATTAATTATTCAGCTGTTCGAGACCGCGGTCAACGGGAGCCTGCGGAATCGTGTGGCCGGTGACCGACCCACGGCTCAGGGGATGAGGCGGGCCTCGACCATCTCCCGGGTGGGCATGGATGGCTGGGCCCCGGCCACCTCCACCGCGCAGGCGCCCGCGGCGTTGGCGAAACGGGCCGCCTCCACCGGGTCGGCCCCCTCGGCCAGGGACACCGCCAGGGCGGCGGCGAAGCAGTCCCCCGCTCCGGTGGGATCGACGACGGTGGCCCCGAAACCGGGTACTGCCGTCACCTCACCGCGGTGGGAGACCTCCGAGCCCCCGCCCCCGAGGGTGGTGACGACCGTTTCCACCGCCACCTCGCCCAGCAACCGGGCCTCCTCCCGGTTCACGATGACCACGTCGGCCAGGGGCACCACCGCCGGGGCCACCTCGTTGAAGGGGGCGGGGTTGAACACCACCCGCGTTCCCCCGGACCGGGCCACACGAGCCGCCGCCTCCGAGGCCGCCGCACTCACCTCACCCTGTAGCAGCAGAACGTCGGCGGACCCGATGGTCCCGGCCGATCTCTCCACCATCGAGGGGGTGAGGGCGGCGTTGGCCCCGGCCACCACGATGATCGACACGTCGTCGGGATCGATCGTTATCAGGGCCACCCCGGTGGGATCGGGCACCCGCAGCACACCGGTGCGGTCCACCCCGTCCGCGTCCAGACCGGCCAGAAGGAAGTCGCCCCTGGGGTCCTCCCCCACACAGCCGATCATCGACGTATCGGCCCCCAGACGGGCCGCGGCCACGATCTGGTTGGCCCCCTTGCCCCCCCGAAACTCCGCCACCCGGTCACCGTGGATGGTCTCATCGGGGCGGGGACGACGGGGCACCCAGACCGTGATGTCGTGGTTCAGGCTCCCGACACAGACGACCCGTGGCCTCACTAGATGTCCAGGAAGGCGTCGAGGCCCACGGTGAGTCCGGGATGCTCCGCGATCCGGCGGCACCCGAGCAGCACCCCGGGCATGAACGAGGTCCGATCGTAGGAGTCGTGCCGCAGGGTCAGGCTCTGACCCACGGTCCCCAACAGGACCTCCTGGTGGGCCACCAGGCCCCTCAGGCGAACCGAGTGGATGTGGATCCCCCCCGGACCCTCACCTCCCCGGGCGCCGGGAAGCTTCTCGTTCGTGGTTGGATCCGCCGTCCATTCCGAGGAGGCCTCAGCCATCCTCCCCGCCGTGGCCAGGGCGGTTCCCGAGGGGGCGTCGACCTTGGCGTCGTGGTGCAGTTCGATGATCTCGGCCGATTCGAACCATGGTGCCGCCATCTCGGCGAAGCGCATCATCAGCACCGCTCCGATGGCGAAGTTGGGTGCGATCAGGCAGTTGCTGTCGGTGAAGAGCGAGGCCAGGCGTTCCAGGTCGTCCCCGTCGAACCCGGTGGTGCCCACCACCGCGTGCACCCCGTTGGCGGCGCACCACCCCAGGTTGGCCCGGGCCGATTCGACAACGGTGAAATCCACCAACACGTCGGGGTGGGCATCGAGCTCCTCGATGGTGGCCACCACCTCTATGGTGTCGGCCCCCGGTTCGGCCGCCTGTCGGCCCGACGCCGCGTCCAGGGACGTTCCCGCCCAGCCCGGGTCCACGGCCCCCACCAACTCCAGATCCGGGGCGGCGGCCACCGCGGCACAGACCGTGCTACCCATGCGCCCCCCGGCCCCCGCCACTGCGACGGTGATCAATGAATCAGTCATGGTTTACGTCCTGGTCCAGAGGGGGACGAGCGGAGCCGGGGTCCAGGGACCCCGGCTCACGATCATGACATCAGTTGGTCAGCGGGGCCACACCGTCGGACCCCGCCGGTGTCAGCGGCGACTGCGACGGCGCCCCCGGCCACGACCGCGTTCGGTCGCCGGCCCCAGGTCGCCGAACTTCTCCGCCGCCTTGGCGTCGAACGTCTCCCGGAACGAGGCGTTGGTCCGCTCCCGCTCCGGTGAGGTCTCGGCCTCCTCGGAGGCGGACTGGCGGTCGGCGCCACGACGCCGACTGGTTCGACGACCCGAGTCCCCCGAGGAGGAAGACTCGCCCGAGGAACGCGACTCCGACCGGGACTCCGAGCCCCCCGAGGGGGCCTCGCCGGCCAGGGAGAGCGAGAGCTTCCCGTTGGGGTCGATGTCGTCGACCTTGACCTCGACCACGTCACCCAGGGTGAGCACGTCCTCGACCTTGTCGATGCGCTTGCCACCCCCGATCTTGGAGATGTGCAGCAGACCATCGGTCCCGGGCAGGATGTTGACGAAGGCCCCGAACTTGGTGATGTTGACCACCCGTCCGGAGTAGACCTCGCCCACGTTGGCGGTCGGGGGGTTGATGATCAGGCGGACCTGACGCTCGGCCTCCTCGACCACCGCCCGGTCGGTGGATCCGATGCTGACCACGCCGACGGTGCCGTCGTCGTCGACGTTGATGTCGGCTCCGGTCTCGTCCTGGATGGCGTTGATGACCTTGCCGCGCGGGCCGATGACCTCGCCGATCTTCTCGACGGGAATCTCGAAGCTGACGATCTTCGGGGCGTTCGGGCCGACATCCTCACGGGGTGCGGGGATGGCCTCCTTCATCACCTCCAGGATGGTCAGGCGGGCCTTGCGGGCCTGATCCAGGGCGTCGGCCAGAACCTCGGCCGGGATGCCCTCGATCTTGGTGTCGAGCTGGAGGGCGGTCACCGCGTCGGCGGTGCCGGCCACCTTGAAGTCCATGTCACCGAAGGCGTCCTCGGCCCCGAGGATGTCGGTGAGGGTGGTGTACTTGCCGTCCATGTGCACCAGGCCCATGGCGATACCGGCCACGGGGGCCTTGATCGGGACTCCGGCGTCCATAAGCGAGAGGCTCGATGCGCACACCGAGGCCATCGAGGTGGAACCGTTGGACGACAGCACGTCGGACACCAGACGCAGGGTGTAGGGGAACTCCTCCTTGCTGGGCACCACCGGCAGCAGGGCCTTCTCGGCCAGGGCCCCGTGGCCGATCTCCCGACGCTTCGGACCCCTCATGAAGCCGGCCTCACCGGTGGAGTAGGGGGGGAAGTTGTAGTGGTGGATGTAGCGCTTGCGATCGGCCGGG
>JALSTE010000074.1 GCA_026983855.1 Acidimicrobiia bacterium | reverse complement strand
TTTCGGTGTGGTGGGGCGGTGCCATCGATGGTGGGGTTCATGAGTCTGTTCCCCGGTGGCGTCTCTCGACGAGGTAGCGGAAGACCGATTCCAGGTCCTCGTCGAGGGGGCGTATCTCGGTCACCCCGGCCTCGACCTCGAGGGCCAGGGGGGCTATGGCCCGGCCGAAGGCGGCGGCGTCGGTGGTGTCGACGGTCAGGGTGGAGTCACCCTCGACCCGGACACCCACCGCCAGGCCCCTTTCGAGCAGCCGGGCCCCGAGACGACGGGGTTGGACGGTGCTGATCCGGATCCGGTGGGGCCGATCGTCCATGAGAGCCCGCAGGTCGCGGAAGTCGCCGGTGGCGGCCAGCCGGCCCTCGGCCATGACCAGCACCCGACTACCGATCCGCGACACCTCCTCGAGTACGTGACTGGAGACCAGGACGCAGCGCCCCTCATCGCCGAGGCGGCGAAACAGGGAGATGAGGTGTCGACGCTGCAGCGGATCCAATCCCGTGAGGGGCTCGTCGAGGATGATCACCCGCGGGTCGTGCACCAGGGCCTGGGCCACCTTCACCCTCTGGCGCATCCCCTTGGAGTAGGTGCGGCAACCACGGCGGTCGTCGGGGTCCAGGGCGACGAGGTCGAGGGCCCTGCGGGCCGAACCGGCGGGATCGGCGAGGCCGAACGTCACCGCCGCCAGGGTCACGAACTCCAGCGCGGTCTGATGGTCGAACAGGGCGTCCTGTTGGGGCACCAGGCCGATGTCGCCCCGGACCCCGACGTCGGTTCGGGGGTTTCTTCCCAGCACGGACGCCTCACCCCTCGAGGGGGGGGTCAGGCCGGCTATGACCCTCAGGACGGTGGACTTGCCGGCGCCGTTGGGGCCCAGGAGGGCGGTGACGCCGGGCCCGACGACGAACGACACCTCCGAAACGGCCACCACGTCGCCGAACCACTTGGACACCGAGGCCACCTCGATCATGGGGGTGTCGCTGACCGGGTCGTCGCCGTGGTGTGTCGTGGGGGTGTCGCTGACCGGGTCGTCGCCGTGGTGTGTCGTGGGGGTGTCGGTCACCGGGTCACCGCCGTGGTGCGTCGTGGGGGTGTCGGTCACCGGGTCACCGCCATGGTGCGGTAGCGCCACCAGGTGAATCCCCAGCCGGCTACGGCCCAGCCCACGTTGGCGAGGATCACCCCCGCCGTCGCCAGCTCCGGCATGGGGCTGGCCTCACCGAAGATCCGGTAGACCAATTCGAACGGAACGGACACCAGATTGGCCAGTTGGAGCTCATCGGGGGCCGAGGTGTTCTCCACCAGGGTGGTGGTGAGGGTCCCGCTGACCAGGAGAACGAACACGATGGCGGCCGAGGCCACCGCCTGGCGGTCGGTCAGGGAGGCCACCGCCATCGACACCCCCGAGTAGACGGCCCCGATGGCGAGTCCGGACAGAACGATTCGACCCAGGACCCCGAGGAACCCGAGCACCCCCGAGGGGCCGGCGCTCTCGAAGGAGTAGCCGATGAGGATCAGGAGAGGGGGACCCAGGGTCACGATCAACAGCACCGTCCCCACGCTGATGGCCTTGGCCAGGAGATACGTGGAGCGGGTGAGTGGAGTGGAGAGGTAGAGCCCGAGCATGCCGTTGCGGCGGTCGGAGGTCAGGGCGCTGGGGGCGACCAGAGCGGTGAACAGGACCAGGGCGGAGATGATGAATCCGTAGGAGGAGGCGTAGGAGGCCACGTCGTTGGGATCGAGGATTCCCCCGGGGACCAGAACCGCCAGCCCCACGAACACGATGGCGGGAACGTAGGCGATGGCGGCGGCCGCCACCGGGAGGATCTTGGTACGGGCCGGACGTCCGATGCCCAGCACGGAACGGAAACCCTGTACGGCCACGCTGCGAACGGCGTTGACGGGCCCACCCCGACGCCCCTCGAAGGGACGGTAGCCGCGGTCGAGGATCCTGGGTCCGCCGGTCTCGGTCACCGGGCCCCACCGCCGGATTCGGGGTTCCGTTCCCGTTCCGTTCCCTCGCCCTCGACGTCCAGGGGTTTGGGGTTCCGTTCCCCTTCCGTTCCCTCGCCCTCTACGTCCAGGAAGACGTCCTCGAGGCGGGCGCGATGGGGCCCCATGTCACCGATGCGGGCCCCGGCGCCGGCGACCGCGCTCAGGGCGGCCCGGGCCAGGGTTGGAACGTCGGCCCCCTCGAGCCGGAGGTGCTCACCCCGCCGCCGGGCCAGTAGTCCATCGGCGGCCAGGAGTTCCGCCACCGTGTCGATGGGGTCGGTCGGGTTGGCGGGAACGGCGGCGCCGTTGGGCCCCGGGGTCCCGGGGTCGGGGACCAGGTTCAGATCCAGACCCGAGTCGGTACCCGACAGTTCGCTCAGACCCCCCGAAGCCAGGAGGACACCGGCGTCGAGGACCACCACGGAGTCGCAGACCCGCTCGACCTCCTCCAGGACGTGGGAGGAGATCACCACGTCGATGGCGAAGCGGTCCCGGACCTCGGCGATGAGGGCGATCATCTCCTCACGCTGAACGGGATCCAGGCCGTCGGTGGGCTCATCGAGCAGAACCAGGGAGGGGTCCGAGGCCAGGGCCTGGGCCAGTTTCACCCTCTGGCGCTGACCGGTGGACATCGTGCCCAGGGGACGGAACCGCTCCTCTCCCAGCCCCACCAGGTAGAGGACGTCGCTGGCCCGTGAGCGGGCCTCGGCCCGGGGTAACCCCCGTACCTCGGCCAGGTGCCGGACGAACTCATAGGCGGCCATGTCGTCGGGGAGGACGTTGCGCTCGGGGGAGAAGCCCAGACGGCTCCGCAGGCGGGGGCCCTCCGTTCCGGGGTCCAGGCCCAGAACCCGCAGGGAACCCGAGGTGGGGTGCAGCAGTCCCAGCATGAGGTTGAGCAGGGTGGTCTTGCCTGCCCCGTTGGCCCCGACGAGGGCGGTTACGCCGTGGCCCACGGTGAGGTCGATGCCATCGAGGGCCCGGTGGCCGTCGAAGGCCATCGTGAGTCCCTCGGCGGTGAGAACCTGCTCCACGGTCGGGGATTCTTGCATGTCGGCCGACGTGGGGTGGGTATGGCGGTCGAGGATCGGTGTGGGGGATGCTCTCTACCGGTGACCCGGGGGCGGATTGATCCGGCGCCACGTTGGGTGGTCTCCGCCGGTGAACCGGGGGTGGGTCCGGTCCTCGCCGGCCATGGACGGATCACCGGTCGAACTCGGCCTGGGCAGTGTACGAAGGGCGTCGGCGCCGGATCCGGGCCCGGCTCGGTTGGGAGGGTCGTGGTGTTGTACCGCGCGGTCTCAGAAGATGACCGCTCAGGGTCGGTTCGACTCTCTCAGTGGTGGAGATTCCACTTGAAGTGGTCATTGACGCGCCCAGGGTGACCCCTGGTAACAATGCTTGACAACGATGAAATTTCACGGGTGTAATGCATAGCCCTGCCGACGAGGAGGTCGGCCGGGGCGCCGTAAGTGGCGGCAGCGGAAGATCGACCCCGGCCCCTGACCCGGGCGGGAAACCGATCGACCGGACCGACGCCCGCACGGCGGCAGAGGCCCGTGAGGCTGCCCCCAGGGGCATCCCGGGGTCGGACGGGCACAGATGAGGAGGCAGGGCGTGTCGATTGTCGACAGCGAGGTCAACGGGACCGCGACGGGTGACGTCAACGAGGCCGGGACCCCGGTAATGAGGGTCGAGAAGCGCGACGGGCGCCTCGAACCGGTGGACGTGAACAAGATCGTGCGGGCCGTGCAGCGCAGCGCCGAGGGCCTGGCCGGGGTGGACCCCCTCCGGGTCGCCACCCGCACCATCTCCGCCCTCAATGACGGGGCCACCACCACCGAACTCGATGAACTCTCGATCCGGACCGCGGCGGCTCTCATCGTCCAGGAACCAAACTACTCCCGACTGGCGGCCCGACTGCTGGCCACGTTCATCGACAAGGAGGTCCGCAACCAGAACCTCCAGTCGTTCAGCCAGTCGATAATCCGGGGCCACGAGGAGGGTGTGATCGGTGACACCACGAGGGAGTTCGTCACCACCCACGCCCGCAAACTCGACGACGCCATCGACACCGAACGGGACAAGCTCTTCGAGTTCTTCGGCCTGAGGACCGTCTACGACCGCTACCTTCTCCGGCACCCCGAGTCCCGCAAGGTGTTCGAGACCCCGCAGTACTTCTTCATGAGGGTGGCGTGCGGGTTGTCCACCTCGCCCGAGCAGGCCATCGAGTTCTACCGGCTGCTCTCGGCCCTGGAGTACCTGCCCTCCAGCCCCACCCTGTTCAACTCCGGCACCGCCCACCCCCAGATGTCGTCGTGTTACCTGCTCGACAGCCCCGAGGACGACCTCGAGGCCATCTACGGCCGCTACACCGACGTGGCCAAACTCTCCAAGCACGCCGGCGGAATAGGCCTGGCCTACCACCGGGTGCGCAGCCGGGGCTCCCTGATCCGGGGGACGAATGGGCTGTCCAACGGAATCATCCCTTGGTTGAAGACCCTCGACAGCTCGGTGTCCGCCGTGAACCAGGGGGGGAGGCGCAAGGGAGCGGCCTGCGTCTACCTCGAGAGCTGGCACGCCGACATCGAGGACTTCCTCGAGTTGCGCGACAACACCGGTGACGAGTCACGGCGGGCCCACAACCTGAACCTGGCCAACTGGGTGCCGGACCTGTTCATGGAGAGGGTCGA